>NZ_BLPI01000001.1:0-300000 GCF_019649015.1 Agarivorans litoreus
ATATTATGTTAAATTGAATATATTGCTGTTTATATAAATCAATCACTTACGAATACTGCAATTGCCGCACTCTCCAAGCCCCGTATTTAATGGGTTAAATATCACTAATTGTTGAATTTGCTGACTAGCGCCAAAAATCACATCTCACGCATATTGAGGAGTTTTCCACATGATTAATAGCCAACTGCATCCAACATTTAACGGTTCAGACTTAAGAAACTACTTTGATTCACCTGCACAAGTGGCCGATTACTTTGGCATTCCCGAGCGTACTGCTCGTGATTGGTACAGGAAGAATCAAGCACCAAACTCTGCTAAACGTTTAATGGATATTGCGGCCAGTAGATTTCTGCCGTGCTCTTTGGGATGGGAAGATCTTCGAATCTTTAACGGATTGCTATATACGCCAAGTGGGCAAGTCATAACGCCGGCTCAATTGGACTATATATGCAAGTGCTTCGACACTCCGCGACACGCACAACGCTGGTTACAATCGCATCGACACGAAGCTCGCATACCTTTATGGGTAAAAGAGCAACAGTCATCAAAGGTGGTGGAGCTTATTAGCGTCCCTCTTAAACTGTAGAACTGAATTCACCGTAATCAACCACCTCAATTAGGAAGGCCGATAAATGGTATTATCGGCAACTGTAACACCATTCTTTTTAAATACAGTATTTATTAGGCTTACCATTTGTAAACCCAGCAATTAAGTACTGCTTGTTAGTGCGCTTTTCAAGTTTGCTTTTTTCGTTTAAATCAACAATTTCTGTAATTAAAAGGTATAGTTCGTTAAAAAAGAACAGAAACTGGTTACTCTTGGAATTCGCTACTATAAAGCATTCTCCTCCCACATCCTCTACGCTCTTATTCATAGCTAGGTCCTTAAAGCGATCTCTATTGTTGCTTTGCTGCTGATAAAGCTCCGTAATTTGCTCGGAAGCGTTAGGCCCAAGCCACTTCACGATTACAACTTTTTCGTCAAGGTTTAGTAGCTCTTTGCGTTCCTTGAAATACTGGCCTTTGGTAAGAAATACACCATAATCATAAATATCTTCCCCTTTAAAGGGTAATTTTAAGTTTTTCCCACCTCTAAAGTCTGAAGCGCTATCTATCATACGGCGTATTCTTTTGTCGTTTTTTTTATAGAGCTTGGATATCTCAGTTATAGCTTCGTCCCCACCTCCTCCTTTTGCGCTTATTCTTGAAAGAAGCCCAAATAGTTGGTCAATTTTGCTTTTTTGGGTGTTGCAGCCTCTGCACACATTGAAATCCCCTTTTGCATTCGTTCTTTTTTTAGAGACCGCTGAATTTGGTATTAGGTGTTCGACTGATCGTCCATCTGGCGCATTGTTTGACTTTCTGATCGTTATGCCGCAATAAACACAATATTTACTCTTTATCATATCTTTAATCGCTAAATTTAATATCAGTAGATTTGCACTTACAAACGAGCTACTTGGAGGATTCACTTCAAGGTAATCTTCTTTAAGACAAAATTAAATCTGGATGGACAACGTCAGAGTCTATTAACATCATGCGAGCGCACAGAATGGCTTCGTTAAACCATTCTGTATTAGCTCTTAATAACCTTTGCTCTAAAATCCATGCTGACTTACGGGCGTTAGGAAAATGAACAAGAGCACTGAATTTACCATCAGCATACCCCTTTTTGTCAAAACAACTATTAATGAATATAACCAAAGCAAAAGCATCTTTAGAGTCTTTTTCAATATTCTTTAATGATCTTCTAAATTCCTGCATTGTCTCAGAGATGATTTTGTCTTTTTCTTTGCTGTCGTTTGACGTCATGATTACCCTTCCTAAAGTTCAACTTAAATGAAAGACTTTTTAAAATTAATATTGTTAATACCAATAGGTTACCACAACAAATTAAAAGCCAGCCTAAAGTTTTGGAACGAGCTTGGAAAATCCAAAAAAATGCCAAAAGCATCGCTAGATGCGAGCTTTGATAAGTGGCTTCTTTCTTACTCGCCATAATTAGCTTTCCTTTTTAGTGGCTAGCTCTTGCTGCCATTTAAGTTTGTATAGGCGTTTATCCATGCGAGATAACAACCGCCAATTTAAGATAAGTGACGCAGCTATTAGCACCTCAACCGGTGCAAAGCCTATCTCGCAAAGTGTTTGCAACATGCCCTAGCCCTTAATCACTTTGCCAAGCACGATTAGCGCCGTGACAATCACAATGGTTAAAATAATGAGCTGCGAACCCACATCAATCACCACTTTGAGCGGGGCATCTTGTGAGAATGCAATTTCGTTAGTTGTGCCGAGCATAAGCGCCCTAGCCTTATTTGTTTGAGCGCGGTTATCTGTCTTGTTGCTAGAGGTACAGTAAATCGCTGTTATATAGACTAAGATTTGGTTTAGCCGCTTATGGTTGTGGCAAATTTGCCAACTTAGACGCATTTCTTAAACAAACAGACTTAGCAATTTTGCTAAATTAGTAGTAGTTAGATTAATTTAACTACACTCTGCTATTTTTAGCTTACGCTAAGACATGCAGTCAGCGGCTACGCAAAATGTAATTATTAAAAATGGTGGCAGCCTATGCTAGTACCCATTATGCGCTGTTTGCCGACAGCAAGCCGATGAAGTTGGTAGGTATTTTCAATACTGGCTGGGTGTTTTTTGAGCATAAGGGTAACTAACGCATTGGTTTATAGGTTCTCTTAACATACAATTAATCAAGGATTTATGCGTGGATGATTTTTTAGGGATGAAGTAATGAATGAAAACAGTGTAGAAATTGAGTTAGCTGAAAGCATTACTTCTGAAGTTGTAGGGAATTTGTGGGAAAAAGCAAACACGCTTTTAGATAACTATCCAAACTCTCCCATTGTTGTTAATGCACACAATTTAACGTATATCGATATATCTGGCATCGCGTTCTTATCAGATTTACAAACACGATTTCGGGAACCTGGCACCGAAATTACCATAATTGGCCTTAATCCTAGTTTGGCCGAACTTGTACCGCCCGCCCCTGCAGAAAAACAGCCTATTGCAACTAAAAAAGAAGCTGGTTTTTTCGAACTCATTGGACAAGCAACAAAAGAAATTCTTATTTATGTTGGTTCTATCGCTCGATTTATTAAAGATTGTGCAATGGTATTCAAATTGGGGATAACCCGAGAGAAAAACGTAAACTGGTCAACGGTCTTTGATATTGCAACTCGGGCTGGAGCAGATGCTGTTCCTATCATTATGTTGATTGGCTTTCTGATGGGGGTGATTATCGCCTTCGAGATCGGCTTGGTTGCTCAACAATTTGGCGCTGTTCTGTTTGTCGCGGATGGTATAGGTATTTCAATGCTTAGAGAGCTAGGTCCATTGATGACCGCGATTGTTTTCGCTGGCCGTACAGGTGCTGCGTTTGCCGCAGAGATAGGTACTCAGAAAGTTAACGAAGAAATAAACGCCTTACGTACCTTTGGGATAAGTCCTGTTGAGTTCTTAGTGATACCTCGTATTTATGCTTCTATTGTTGTACTCCCTTTATTAACAGTATTTGCCGATATTATCGGGGTTTTTGGCGGAGCCCTTGTTTTGCTGAAGTTCGATATCAGTTTCATTCAGTATTACCATCAATTATTAAACGCACTTACTATGTGGGATTTAGGATTGGGCTTGATTAAGGCAACAACCTTCGGATTTATTATTGCTGTTATTGGTTGTGAAAAGGGCTTAACTACCGGACAAGGTTCTACCTCGGTAGGTTTGTCGGCAACTAGCGCAGTGGTAAGTAGTATCATTTGGATAGTGGTCATCGATGGCTTTTATACCATATTGCTAAGCTAAGGAAGCCTAATGAACTCGGAAATGAATAACCAAGAAAATGTTGATGCCGTAGTAGTGACTGGCTTAAAAATGGGATATGGAGAAAAAATCCTGTTAGAAAATGCCTCGTTCAGCGTAAAGCGCGGCGAAATTCTGGTCATCCTAGGTGGTTCTGGTTGTGGTAAATCCAGCCTAATGAAACACATTATTGGTTTATATGAGCCAATCGGCGGGGATATTTCAATTAATGGTAAAAGTATTGTTGGCGTAGGCGAAACTGAAAAAGCTTCTATTCAGCGTAAACTTGGGGTTATGTACCAAAGTGGGGCTTTGTTTGGTTCACTAAACATTTTAGAAAATGTACGTTTCCCATTAGATGAATTTACAGATCTAGGCTTAGCAGAGAAAAACAAAATTTCCAGAACCTTATTAGAACTGTTGGAAATGGGAGACTCTGCCGAATTAATGCCTAGCCAATTGTCTGGTGGTCAGCTTAAGCGAGCTGGTATTGCAAGAGCTATGGCCATTGGCGCAAATATCTTAATTTTGGATGAGCCATCAGCGGGTTTAGATCCCATTACAGCAGCTAACTTAGATCAAACCATATTAAACTTGAGAGAGAGCTTAGGTTACACATTCATTATTGTGACGCACGAGCTACAAAGTATTTTCTCCATAGCAGATAGAGCAATTATGCTCGATCCAATATCTAAAAGCATTATCGCTGAAGGAAATCCAAATAATTTACGTGATGAAAGTACAGACAAGCGAGTTCGCCAGTTTTTTAACCGGCATCCAGATACACTAATACCAGATGAACTAAATGAAGAGAGTGAGCTAAGAAATGGATGATTCAAAAGGCAGTTACAAATTAGGGTTGTTTGTGGTCTCGGCGTTGATCTCGTTATTTATTGTCTTATTTATCCTTGGTGGGCGGTCATTATTTGAGCCTAAGACAATTATTGAGACTTACTTCGATGAATCAGTATCTGGTTTAGATGTAGGAGCACAAGTTAGGTTTAGAGGTATAACCGCAGGTAAAGTGGTTGAAATTGAATTATCAGATGCGCTCTACGAATCGGATGTGCCGAGAGAAAAAAGGAAGTCTTATGTCGTTGTTCGCAGTGAAATTAATGGCGAAAAACAAACCGTAGAAGAATTGAATCAAAACATCAAAATTTATATTGATCGCGGTCTTAGGGCGACCACACATATCGCAGGTATCACCGGCCAGCAATACTTATCGTTTGATTATACAACAGCAGATGAAGGATTAAGCTTCGATTGGGATCCAGAGTATCCTTATATTCCATCGAACAGAAGCTCCACGGGCAAAATTATTTCCGGGATACAGAATCTAGTGGCAAATTTGGATGAGGTAGATATCAACACCTTGGTCTCAAATGTTAATGCGTTGCTCGAAACGCTTAATAAGTCTATAGGTTCAGTTGATATTGAAAAACTGAATGCAGAGCTATTAACATTGCTGTTTAATACTAACCACATGGTGAAGAGTGTAGACGGCGTAGTATCAGATCCAGATGTGAAAGATATTATCTCTTCCGTTGCAGAGATTAGCAAAAGCCTGAATACATCTCTCAGTGAGAATGGCGATATAAGTAAGTTAATCAAAGATTTGGATAGAGTAGCGGTTAGGCTAGATGTGATTATGGCTGATAACCAGCCCGAAATTAACTATATCATGAAGGACCTAAGGGTCACTGCTGATAACCTAAAAAGCTTTTCCGATACCTTAAAAAACCAACCGTCCAGTATTATTTTTACTACTGAGCCTGAGAAGTTAAAAATTGATTAAAACCCTTAATATTACTACTCCAAATAAAGTGTGGTTAGATATGAATAGAAATAAAAGCTTCCTAGTGATGTTGAGTATTGTTGTGTTATTTGGCTGTGGAATAGGCAAGCCAATAGACAGCCCGAATAATTACGCCATTGTGGCAGATTATCCTGATAAAACTTTCTCTAAGAAATTTGAAACAGTGCGTATAGACAGCGTACGTGTAGATAGCCCTTTCAATAATACCCAAATGGTATTTAGATTGTCTGATGTTAGTTTCGAAACCGATTATTACAATCGCTATATTACAGAACCTGGTGCAATTATTGAAAATCAGCTGTCTACTTTAATTACTCGTTCTGGGCTGGCTGAAAATACTGTTCCCTACAATGCGAGTGTTTCAACTAATGTGGTACTAAAAACGGTAGTTACCAAACTGTTTGGGGATTTCAGAAAAGATCAAACACCCGCAGCTTTGATGGAAATACAATTCATTTTGGTCGACACCTCTGCTGCTAGGCCAGACATTATTTTAGAGAAGAAATTATCTCGCAAAATTGAGCTAGCAGATAAGACGCCACAAGCGTTTGCAAAAGGCTTGAGTAATGCGTTAACAGAAATTTTTGATGAGTTGGTAGAATCGCTCAACAAGGCGTAGAGTAAGCTTATCTAAAACCTGTTTAAGTGGATACTTTCTGAGTATTGAAGCATAACGAAGAACGTTAAAACAAATCAGGTTTAGAGCAACTTGTTTAGGTGCCCGCATTAGCGGGCATTTAGTTAACATGTTTATCTTCAAACGTTTTAAAAACACACTTATGTTAACGACCATATTGATTAGTCCTTATTTTTAACAAGCATTTAGTCACTTTGACGATCGCAAATCATTTGATACAACTCTAGGGTCTGTTGATCTTTGCTGATGGTTTTAGCAGCAATTTATTAGCCATTTAGGCAAGGCAGTGAGTGTGCAGTTAAGTGGGCTTAATAATCACTCGCTAACGCTAAATAAATGGCTAAGAAATGCTGCCCGAAGGCTTCGGATAAGCGAACTTTACTCTTTGTTAAGCACTTTTTGCTTAGCCCACTAGGCTTCTAAGTGCTCGCCGCGATTAAAGCCCGCTTATCTCGAACAAAATTTCAACACCAAAGATCAACAAACCCTAGTCACTTCCTTACGCAGTTTATCTGTTGAATATACAATTATGTTCGGCGGGCTGTGCATAAGCGCCCTATCCTATGCACACTGCGCGATACAGCAAGGCAGCAAATCCTTCATTCTAGCTACTAGCTTTTGATTTCTTGGAGTGCAGTTAGATAGGCAATAACCTGAGCAATATGACGATGAATTAGCCACTTAGCGCGCCTAGGTGAACTTTCTTAACGGCTTACTCGTTAACCGTATAAGCATTTAAAATCGGAACTATTAATGGCAATTGCAGTGGTTTGGTTAAAACGAGATTTACGTTTGAATGATCATCAACCTTTAGTGGATGCTATCCATTCTGGCTTGCCTGTGCTGTTGGTGTATTGTTTCGAACCGATGTTATTAAAAGACAAACATTATTCTGAACGCCACTGGTATTTTGTTGCGCAGTCATTGTTAGATATCGAAAACCGTATCCCACCTAAGGCACTATTTTGCAGCAAACGTAACGCGCTTTATACCTTCTCTCTTATCCATAAACAGTATCAAATTGCCAATATATTCAGCCACCAAGAAGTTGGGTTAAACAATACCTTTGAGCGTGATAAAGCCATCGCTCTTTGGTGCTCTAAACAAAACATAACTTGGCAGCAAACACCCTATGCTGCTGTACAACGTGGATTGGCCAATCGCAACACATGGGACAAACACTGGCAAACGGTAATGCGTGCAAAACTCGCCGTGCCAAACCTAACAGAAGTAAACTGGCTAAGCCACTCTGCTCCCTTGGCATGTGCAACGGCAAACTACTGGTTAAAGCGCTTCTCACCTAACAGGGGGCATTTTCAACAAGGAGGCGAAATACACGCTCTAAAAGTGTTGGCTTCATTTTTTAACGAACGCGGTAAACAATACGCGTACTGTTTGTCTAGTCCAGTATTAAGCCAAAACCATTGCTCGCGGCTATCTGCTTATTTAGCCTGGGGTAACATAAGTTTGCGGCAGGTGTATCAAGCCCTACTCAAGCATTGGCCGGTACCAGGATGGCGGCGAAGTTTAATGGCCTTAAGCTCACGCCTGCATTGGCATTGCCATTTTATTCAAAAATTTGAAAGTGAATCGGCCATGGAGTTTCGTTCTGTAAATAGAGGTTACGAAAATTTACCCAGAGTTACAGGAAAGCAGGCCAAACATCACTTACAAGCTTGGCAGCAAGCTCTTACCGGCATACCTATGGTTGATGCTTGCATGCGTTGTTTAGCTAATACTGGTTACATAAATTTTAGAATGCGAGCAATGTTAGTGAGCATGTTATGCCATCACCTAGCGCTGGATTGGCGGGATGGCGTTAAGCATTTAGCCCGTTATTTTTTAGATTTTGAGCCGGGGATTCACTATAGCCAGTTTCAAATGCAGGCTGGCGTTACAGGGATAAATACTATTCGTATTTATAACCCCGTTAAACAGGGCTTAGAAAAAGACCCTGAAGGACAATTTGTTCGCCGCTGGCTACCTGAGCTTGGGCAATTGCCCGCTCCTCTTATCCACACGCCCTGGCAACTAACAGATATGGAACAGGCTATGTACCAAGTTAAACTAGGGGTAGATTATCCAATGCCCATTGTGGATTTAAGCAAAAGCTATAAGCAAGCGCAGCAGCTACTTTGGAGCTGGCGAAATAAGCCAATGGTTAAAGCCGAAGCCAAGCGTTTATTGCAGTGCCACGTTAGGCCAAATTAGTGAAAAAGTCGCAACTTCCGCAAAAAATTTGCCCAGTGTGTATGCGTAGATTTAGTTGGCGAAAAAAATGGCAACGAGATTGGGCTAAGGTTAAGTATTGCTCTAAACGCTGCGCTGGCAATAAACACTTTACTAATGACGAGAGTAGCCATGACTTTGCAAGCTAAGAAAAAATATAGCACTTTGCGTTTAATACTGGGCGATCAACTCAATGCTAGCCATAGTTGGTATAGAGCCAGAGATGAACAAACTCTTTACCTAATTGCTGAGTTACACCAAGAAGCCAGCTATACCTTGCACCATAAACAAAAAATAGCGGCTTTTTTTGCCGCTATGCAGCAATTTGCACAAGCCTTAGAGAGCAGTGGTCACGAGGTGCTTTATTTAAACCTCGACGACACTTCATCATTTAGCGATTTACCTGCGTTATTAGACTATCTTATCGACCAGTACCGTGTAGATCATTTCGAGCACCAGCTACCCGACGAATATCGATTGAGAGAGCAACTCGCAAATTTTCGAGGCTCTTTATCTATACCCTCTTGTGCTTGCAGCACCGAGCATTTCTATTTACCTGATGAGGAAATTGGCCATTATTTTCAACCTCAGAAACGCCACCGTATGGAAAACTTTTATCGAAAAATTAGGCAACGTTTTAATGTGCTAATGGATAGCGATAAACCACGTGGTGGTAAGTGGAATTACGATGCAAACAATCGTAATAAATTGAAAGCCACGGACTTAGCCAATGTCCCTGCCCCGTTATTGTTTTCAAATAACGTTAGCAGTATTTTGGCAAGGATAGATAAACATAAAATAACCACAATCGGCCATGCAGATACACAATTAATTTGGCCAGTTAACCGAGCACAAGCAACTCAGTTGTTGAACTACTTTTGCGAAGTATGTTTACCTCGTTTTGGTCAATTTCAAGATGCAATGACTGGAAAACTCACGTTACTGGGCGAAGATCACGGGTGGAGCTTGTATCACTCTAGGCTTTCTTTTGCCTTAAACGCAAAACTATTAAGCCCTGCCTATGTTGTTAATACCGCCATTGCGGCTTTTGAGCAGAGTAACGGCGAAATTGAAATTAGCCAAATAGAGGGTTTTGTTCGTCAAATTATCGGCTGGCGCGAGTTTATACGGGGCATTTATTGGGCAAACATGCCAGACTACGCATCGCTAAATGCCTTAGATGCTAATCGACAGCTACCTAGCTGGTTCTGGACGGGTGATACAAAAATGAATTGTTTACAGCATGCCATTAAGCAATCGCTACATTTTGCCTATGCCCACCATATTCAACGCTTAATGGTTACTGGGAACTTTTGTCTACTTACGGGAATTGATCCGGCGCTAGTCGACCGCTGGTATTTAGGTATTTACATTGACGCCATAGAATGGGTAGAAATGCCAAATACCCGTGGCATGAGCCAATTTGCCGACGGCGGCATTGTTGGTTCAAAAGCTTATGCTGCCAGTGGCAACTATATTAACAAAATGAGCGACTATTGCTCTGATTGTATTTATAACGTTAGCAATACAATCGAAGATGATGCTTGCCCGCTAAATTCTTTATATTGGCAATTTATGCATAGTCACCAACTACAAATGGGGAATAACCCAAGGACTAAACTAGTATTTAGCTCTTGGCTTAAGAAGTCAGAACAACAACGCATAGCTGTACTCGATAAAGCAAAGCACTGCTTAAACGACATAGAGAACCTGTAATCTGTCTATAAATTGCCTTAT
The DNA here is from genome assembly GCF_019649015.1 of Agarivorans litoreus. Taxonomy (NCBI): domain Bacteria; kingdom Pseudomonadati; phylum Pseudomonadota; class Gammaproteobacteria; order Alteromonadales; family Alteromonadaceae; genus Agarivorans; species Agarivorans litoreus. The sequence continues at coordinate 10,242 of NZ_BLPI01000001.1, forward strand.
GGTCGTTTGTGTTTGATGCAAAACACTTACTTCGCATCAAACGCGATCAGCCAGTCAAAATTTCATCGCATAAAGCCATCGCCTAAGTACAAGTTGACTTATCTAGCGATAGTTGAGCAGTATTGGCGAAATCAGCAAAGCCTTCTATATCAGTATGCCCCAAGCAGACACCTGCACCTATATAAGCCAATTAGGGCCTCATAGACAGAGTTTAACTTAGCCATGGTAGATTCTTAGTGATAGGTTTAGATGGATCTTGTGGGTCTTAACGACTAGCCAAACTTCTAAGAACTAAGCAGATATTTCGCCTTCAGTTACTGGCAAAGTTACCATCAACAATGATGTCAGATAGTTAATACGCAAGAGTTTGTCAAACTGTTAACATTGACAGTAACCAAAGTTGTCCGTAAGTGCTTTAATTTAGTTAACTAATCGTAATTACGGCTAGTTCTCGCGTTCTGTTCAACTTGAGAGTGGTTGGCTATGGCCACTCCCGACCTTAAATATTGGTTGAATATGTTTTGCCTTTATATTGCCACTTTTATTAAGTGGCTTTTTTTTTGCCAATATGTCTTTGTTCAACCTTTACAACACGCGTTATAGTTTAATTCTTCAAAATATTGCTGTATAAGCCTGCTCTAATTATTTTATTTGGAGGGGTATATACGTGTCTAAATTCTTTTTTAAAGGCCGTATTGAAAAAAAGCCGAAACATGAAAGCTTTGGCTTTAACACGAAGCGTGATGTGAGGATCGGGACTGAAGAAAGCCCTTTGTCGTTGCAGGTAAAAAGTAAAGAACGCCAGACAGAGCTTCAACAGCGTGCCACAGAATATGGGATTGTTGTAGATATCGCCGTAGATGCCGAAGCTGACGAAAATACTGAACAGTTAGAGCTGTTAATTGCAAAACCAATCACAAAAGTAGTTGAGAAAACGCCTAAGCGTAATGAACCATGTAGCTGTGGAAGTGGTAAAAAATTTAAAAAGTGTTGTGGTTAAGAAGGAAGCTTGAGCCTCCTTCTTTAAAAACTACTTTAAGTTTTTCCAGTGAATTTCAACTTCATTTTCATCAATGGTGACATAAGCTGATTCTTCGGTAATCGTTACCGACATATCCATGGTGCGTTGAGTAAAACTGGCTAATGTGACCATTTCGTCCCAACTCAACTGCCATACTTCTACGTCCAACAAGTTGATTTTATTTTCTGTTTGTTGCCACCACGTATCGGATTTTGAATTAAAGCAATACACCTTGGCGTATTTAGCCGATCTGGTAGCTTTTTTAATTCGCTCTGGGCTTGGTTCTCCTACATCAATCCACAGTAGGGTGCCACCTTCTAAAGATTTTTGCCAAATGTCTGGTTGCTCTACTTCACTAAGTCCTTTGGTAAATTCTAATTCTGCTTCTGCATTCAAACAAAAGGCCATTGTACGCGCCATCATACGCTCTAATGTTTCAGATGGATGTTGAGCAATAGTGAGATTTATGGTGTCGTAATAATTGCGGTTTAAGTCAGATAATGAAATACGTAATTTGTATATTGTAGGTTTTAGCGCCAAAAGAAAGTCTTCTCATTAGTAGTGCTAGGCGGTTAACTTAGCTAATTAATACTGTGAGAATGCGCCTTTTAGCGATAAAACTCAATAAAAATTTAGTCTGGATAAGCGTTTCTTATTTCAAGGAATTCATCAAAATTATTCACTAAAATATCTACCAACTGCGGATCGAAATGCTTGCCTTTTTGCTCAATAATAAACTGTTTGATTTCTTCATTAGTCCAAGGCTCTTTATAGGAGCGTTTAGAACCTAATGCATCAAATACGTCAGTAATTGCCATTATTCGCCCCACTAAAGGGATGTTTTCACCTGAGAGTTGTCGCGGGTAACCACTACCATCCCATTTTTCATGGTGGCATAAGGAAATTTCTGCTCCTAAGCGAGCGATAATTTTATTAGAATCCGCTAATAGATCGTAACCTACTTGCGCGTGCGTTTGCATGATCTTCCATTCTTCAGCATCTAACTTACCGGGCTTGTGTAAAATAGACTCTGGAATAGCAATTTTACCTAAGTCGTGCAGCGGTGCGGCGTGTTTAAATGCTTCCACGAACTCTGGGTCAAAATCGAGTTTTTGGGCCATTAATTCACAAATCAGAGACACACGTTTTACGTGAGATCCCGTTTCTTTACTGCGTTGCTCGATAGCATCACCAATAATGAAAATTAGCTCTTTTTGAGTATCTTGAATTTCTTCTTTAATGGTGAGGTTTTCAAAAGTGAGCGCGATATTGGTGGCAAAAACTTCAAGCAAGCCTTTTTCGATGTCGTCTAGTGGGTTTTCATGTTGCACGTATAAAAGGCTAACGCTGCGACTATCAGTTGGATAAAACCCAACATAGCAGTTTTCGGTGACCAGTGTTTTCTTTTCTTCCAATGCGCGTTTTAAAAGTTGTTTGACGTTGTCGGGAATTTTGCTTTGGTCGAAATTATATTCATTGTGTTCGTTAGTTACAAAATCCCCCGTTGCCGCTAGAACATTAAATGATTGATGACGCAGTACATCTTCGGTAAGCGTTGTAATGTACATTGCTGAGCTTTCTAACTGAAATAGCTCTACCAGTTGTTTCAATACCGCTGACCCAAAGTGGTACAAGGTTTTACTTTTAAGTACCAACGATGTTGATTCTATAACCTGCATCAATCCTTGTCGGTGACGCTCAATAAACAGAATATCTCGGTAAGAACGAATGGCAGAATAGGTAATGGTTTTTAGTTTAGTGGCCGTTAATTCTGTTTTGCTTTTGTAATCGTTGATGTCGTAGTCTTTGATCACAGATTCTTCAGGAGCTTGACCTGGTTGCCCGGTGCGTAAAATTAAACGTGTTGCATGGTTTTCTTTAGTTTCTCGGATCCACCTAACTAACTCTAAACCCGCATGATCGGTCTCCATAACAACATCGACTAGGGCTATAGCGATGTCGTTATGTTCTTCAAACATTCGTTGTGCTTCTTCTGCACTATAGGCAGAGAGAAACTCAAGTTTATACCCATCAATTTCTACGTCAGACAATACCAACCGAGTTACTGAATGGATTTCGGCTTCATCATCAATGACCAACAACTTCCATGTGGGTTTGGCAACTTCTTCTGAAGGCTCGTCGAGATCATCGATGAAAAGAAAGTCACTCATACCTTACTCCATTATTCTTAGATACAGTAAAATTAGAACAGCAACTGCATAATATCAAAGACTATTATTCAGTTGCTTAAGAAAACTTAGAGGCTAAGCGCGTTATTGCTTCGTTAAAGATTCAAAAACTAGTCATAGTTCGATAAAATCGATTCAAACTCAATTACTTGAAATCTATGGAAAGTAGACTTAACAGCCAAAATATACTGCCTCCTGTAATCATTTTATCGATAGCGAGTGCATTGCTTATTTGGTATTCGTCTTTATCTGCACATACCCAAGATATTATCTACTGGATGCCCTATGGCTTAGCTGCCATTACCGCTATGTTGGCGCTTCAATTTAACCGACGTCAACTGATTACTGTGTTGATTGTAAATACCTTTAGTTACTGGCTTATCGCTACTTATCTACAGCAACCATTGAGTATTCCAGAAGCAAAGTTTGCTTTTACAGCGGTGTGTTTGTTCATCCCTGTCAATTTGGTGTTGAATCAGTTTATCAATGAAAATGGCAGTACAACCCCAAGAGCATTAAGCATTTATGTTTTTTTGTTAGTCCAAATGGCTGGTATATCGCTAGCACTGAACTTTTTTGTTGCTGACACCGCAGAATTTATTACTAAATGGTTCGAGCCTAGGCCCAGAGAAGGTTTAGTAATGAGCTTAGCTGCATTAGGCTTGTCTGCAGTTTGTATAGTCGCTGCTTTTATTCGCTGGGCTTATAAGTCTACAAGTTTGACCATAGGATTGTTTTTTAGTTTTATTGCCAGTCTCTTCCCGCTTATTTTTTTAGACCGAGAAGCTATTTCTTCGATATTTTTTACTGCATCGATGTTAATTATCCTATATGCAGGGTTTAGAGCTTCCCACGAGTTAGCTTATCGAGATGAGTTGACCGGGTTACTCGGTAGAAGGATGCTTTTTGAAAAACTTGCTGGTATGTCTAAAAACTATAGCCTAGCAATGGTAGACATTGACCATTTTAAAAAGTTTAACGATACCTATGGCCATGATGTTGGTGATGATGTCTTAGCTATGGTGGCATCTAAGCTGGATCAAATTGAGGGAGGTGGACAAGTTTTTCGGTATGGAGGCGAAGAGTTTACCGTTTTGTTTCGAGGTAAAAAACGCGATCATGCCATTGCGTTTTTAGACGACATTCGTGAAATCATCTCTGAAACTCCGTTTGCAATTAGGGATAAAACCAGCCGCGAAAAAGGTGATAAAACAGCTCGAAATCAGCAAGCCAAGCCTAAAAATACAGTGCAAATTACTGTAAGTATTGGTGTAGCTGAAAAAGCGAATCACCACGCCAGCGCCGAGGAAGTAATTAAAGAAGCAGACAACGCGCTTTATAAAGCAAAAAACAAAGGTCGAAACGTAGTAGTTGGTTAAGTTTTACAGTGCCTTTTAAAAAGGGGTAAACGATATCTCGTTTACCCCTTTTAGTTGAACTTAGAATAAGATTAAACTACTGCTGCAATGGCAGCACAAAGCGCTTCCATGTTGTCTTTAGTCATACCAGCTACGCTAATGCGACCTGAACCAACAATGTACACGCCATGTTCCTTTTTTAAGGTTTGTACTTGCTCTTTAGATAAACCAGAGAATGAGAACATACCATTTTGGCGTTGAATAAAGCTGTAGTCGCCTGTTGCGCCTTTAGAGGCTAAAGTCGCTACGAACAAATCGCGCATTTCTTTAATACGATCACGCATTTCAGCTACTTCTGCTACCCATTGCGCTTTTAACTCGGCATCTTGCAAAATAGTAGTCACTACTGCTGCACCATGTGATGGTGGGTTTGAGTAGTTTGCACGAATACCGGCTTTAACTTGACTAAATGCGGTTGCACCCTGCTCTTTATCAGCTGCGACTAAGGTAAATGCACCAACTCGTTCGTTATACAAACCAAAGTTCTTAGAGAAAGAGCTGGCCACAAGTAGCTCTTTAATCTGTTTAGCGAAGATACGTAAACCAGCAGCATCCTCTTCAACGCCAGTAGCGAAACCTTGGTAAGCAAAATCAAACAACGGTAGCGCTTTTTTGGCTGCTGTTAAGCTGGCTAGCTGTTCCCATTGCGCTGGTGTTGGGTCAATACCGGTTGGGTTATGACAGCAACCGTGGAATAGCACTAATTCACCTTCTGCAACTTGCTCTAGAGACGTTAGCATTGCATCAAAGTCGAGATCTTTAGTTTCAGCATTGTAGTAGTCGTATGCTTTAACTTCTAAGCCAAGCGCTTTAAAAATATTACCGTGGTTTGCCCAAGTTGGATTACTAACCCATACAGTGCGTACACCTAAGTGGTTATATGCAAACTCAGCTGCGTTATGCAGTGCGCCTGTTCCGCCTGGTGATTGTGCTGTAAATCCACGTTGGCTGACTACGATTTCACTGTTTGCACCAAATAGTAATTTCTGAACTTCTTTACCGTAAGCAGGATTACCTTCAATACTAAGGTAAGATTTGGTGGCCTCGTTTTCTAAAAGTCGCTTCTCTGCGATTTTAACCGTAGCCAAAACCGGGGTTTGACCGGCTTCATTTTTGTAAATACCAACACCAAGATTGATTTTATTGGGACGCTCATCAGCTTTAAAAGCTTCTGTTAGCCCTAAAATTGGATCTGCTGGGGCAGCGGATACGCGCTCAAACATAATTTCCTCACTACTAATTACATACCTGTATTGTGCGAAGATTACCTTAAGTCGCTAAACCTGTCTTTAGGGACAGAAAAAAATATCGGGAAAATTTTGATTTAACGCATTAATTTGGATAAAGCCGCTATTTTTGGTAATTTTTAAGGTCTGAGATTCCACCGACGAGCGCAATCAATTAAGATGCCCGTAAGGCTTATGAGAGAAACCACTATATGGATTTAAGTTTAGGTTTTATCGTAAAAAAATGGTTAGGCTCGCTACTAATGCCGCTTAATATTTCGTTGTTCTTTTTGTTGCTTTCTTTTTATTTTGGCATCACAAAACGTCCGTATCGCGCAGCAGCTACTCTGCTACCCGCGTTGGCTATTTTGTTGATTACAAGCAACCCTTGGTGGGTAAACAAGCAGCTTCTTATTAGTGAACGAGAGGTAATGCCTCCAAGTCAACTTGTAGACAGTTTCGATTTTGTTGTTGTTTTAGGTGGTGGTCATATTAGTGATCCAATGCTTTCCCCGACTGAGCAATTAAGTCGCTCATCATTTGCACGTATTTCCAAAGGTATTGAGTTAAGCTTGGTTAATCCGCAGAGTCGGTTGATTGTGTCTGGATATGGCGGCAGCGATCCAAGCAGTAATGCAGAGCTTATGGAAAAAGTAGCCCGGCAAGCTAACATTCCTCCAGCTAACATTATCACCATACCTAAAGCTAAAGACACCGAGCAAGAAGCAGCTGTTATTGCCACTTACATAGGACAGCGCCCTACAGCATTAGTGACTAGCGCAACCCACATGAAGCGTGCTTTACATCACTTCAATAAGTATTCAAGCAATATAAGTCCTGTGCCTACCGATTACTTGGGAAAAGAAGTTCAGGGAGAACAACGGCTTTATGAGTTTTTACCCGATGCGCGCTTTATTCATAGGTACGACGCTTTATGGCATGAAAAGCTTGGTATTTGGTGGCAAAAAATACGTACTTATTTTTCTTAATCGTTTGTTTTAGATCAGCAATTTACAGTTTTAAAGAGATAATTTTCTTTAAACACTACGTTTTTGTAATTTATTCACTATAATCGAGCCAATTTATTTAAAGGAGAGACGCACAATGAGACAACCTCTTGTAATGGGTAACTGGAAACTAAACGGTACTAAAGATTCTGTTACCGCATTAGTAAATGGCTTAATCGAACCAGCTAAAGCAGCTACTAACGTGCAAACTGCAATTTGCCCACCAGTAGTATTTTTAGGTCAAGTTGAAGCCTTAGTGGGTGATGCTCCAATCGCTTACGGTGCACAAGATGCAAGTGTAAACACTTCTGGTGCATTCACTGGTGAAAACTCTCCAGTAATGTTGAAAGAATTTGGTTGTACATACAACCTAGTGGGTCACAGCGAGCGTCGTCAGTACCACAATGAAACTGACGCTGTAGTTGCTGCTAAATTCAAAGCGATTCAAGAAAACCAACTAGTACCTGTACTTTGTATTGGTGAAACTCTTGAAGAAAACGAAGCAGGTAAAACTGAAGCTGTAGTTGAAACTCAACTTAAAGCTGTTATCGACCTTTGTGGTGTTGAAGCATTAGAAAATGCTGTTATCGCATACGAGCCAGTATGGGCTATCGGTACTGGTAAATCAGCTACTTCTGAGCAAGCTCAAGCTATTCACGCTCACATTCGTAGCTGGTTGGCAGCACAAAGCGCAACTGTTGCTGAAAAAGTTCAAATTCTTTACGGTGGTAGTGTTAAAGCTGCTACGGCTAAAGAACTATTCTCTCAACCAGACATTGATGGCGCGCTAGTTGGCGGTGCTTCTCTAATGGCTGAAGAGTTTGGTGCAATTATCGCTGCAGCAAACTAAGATTAGTTCTATAAAAAAGCCGCTGTATTTACAGCGGCTTTTTTTATGGCTTATTACAGCTAACTCATTTTTACTAATTGTTCTTGTAGCTCGTTTATTTCATCTCGCACTGCTGCAGCCTGTTCAAATTCTAACTCCTTCGCATGATTGACCATTTGCTTTTCTAATTTTGCAATATTCTTCAACATAATTTCTGGTGTAAGCGCTGCGTACTTAGCTTTGGGTTCAGCTGCTTGAAGCACTTTGCTTTTTCCAAAGTTACTAATATCAACAATTTTTTTATTTAACTTCTGCGGAACTATATTGTTATCAAGGTTGAACTGGTGTTGGATCTCACGGCGTCTGTTATTCTCACCAATTGCGCGTTCCATAGAGCCAGTGATCTTGTCTCCATAAAGTATCGCTTTACCTTGAGGATGACGCGCCGCTCGGCCGATGGTTTGAATTAAAGAACGCTCTGAACGAAGGAAACCTTCCTTGTCAGCATCCAGTATGGCAACTAGCGATACTTCCGGCATATCTAGGCCTTCTCGTAATAAGTTAATACCCACAAGCACGTCAAATACTCCCATACGCAAATCTCGGATGATCTCTACCCTTTCTACGGTATCTATATCCGAGTGCAAGTAGCGCACTTTTACTTGATGCTCAGTGAGGTACTCACTCAGATCTTCAGCCATCCTTTTTGTTAGTGTTGTAACCAGCACACGCTCATCGATGGCAGTACGTAAACGAATTTCAGACAACAAATCGTCTACTTGAGTATTTACCGGTCTAACTTCTATTTCAGGATCAAGTAAACCGGTGGGTCTTACAACTTGTTCAACAAACTCTTGGTTAGTTTTTTCTAACTCATAATTACTTGGCGTTGCCGATACAAATATCGTCTGTGGTGCAATTTGTTCAAACTCCTCGAACTTAAGTGGTCTGTTATCTAAAGCCGATGGCAAGCGAAATCCGTAATTAACCAGGTTTTCTTTACGTGAACGGTCGCCCTTATACATTGCGCCAATTTGCGGAACAGTAACATGAGATTCATCGATGATAAGGATACCGTCGGCAGGTAAATAATCTAATAATGTTGGTGGTGGCTCGCCTGGTGCGCGAGTTGACAAGTAACGAGAATAATTTTCGATGCCTGAGCAATATCCTAGTTCGTTCATCATTTCGATATCGAACAATGTACGCTGGGAAATGCGTTGCTCTTCTATTAACTTGTTAGCATCTAACAGCTGTTTTTTGCGCTCGTTTAACTCTTGTTTAATTGAGGAGATTGCATTAAGAATGGTTTCTCGCGGCGTTACATAGTGGGTCTTAGGGAAAATAGTCACCCTTGCCATTACCGCTTCTTCAGCCCCGGTTAGTGGATCGAAACTGCTTAAGCGTTCTACTTCGCCATCAAATAATTCAATTCTTACTGCATTCTTGTCAGACTCTGCAGGAAATACGTCAATCACGTCTCCACGAACTCTGAAGGTAGAACGCTGGAAGGCAGCATCGTTACGCGAATATTGGAGTTCTGCAAGTCGTCGAAGAATAGCCCTTTGATCAATTATATCGCCAACACTTAGGTGCAACATCATTTGCAAATAAGATTGAGGATCACCTAAACCGTAAATAGCAGAAACCGAAGCGACTAATACGACATCTCGTCGTTCTAATAAGGCTTTAGTGGCCGACAACCGCATTTGCTCGATGTGAGAGTTAACTGATGCATCTTTTTCAATGAATGTGTCAGTGGTCGGCACATAGGCTTCAGGTTGGTAGTAGTCATAGTAAGAAACAAAAAATTCCACCGCATTATTAGGGAAAAACTCTTTCATCTCACTATATAGTTGCGCAGCTAAGGTTTTGTTTGGCGCTAAGACAATGGTTGGCCTATTTTGCTCTGCAATAACATTCGCAATGGTGAATGTTTTACCTGAACCGGTAACTCCTAATAGTGTTTGATGTGCAAGGCCGTCTTCTAAACCTTCTATAAGGCTTGAAATTGCATTTGGTTGATCACCAGCTGGTTTGTATTCGGATACTAGGTCAAATGGTTTTTTCACTGCTCTACTACCAATCGTTTGTTTGTCTTGTTGTTTGTTATTCTACGCATAAGCTCCTCCAAACAAAAAGGTGTATTAGTGTCGAGTCGAATTTAGGAGCTCCCTAGCAGAGAATATCGCGAAAAAAAAATGAATAGCAGATAACGCCAATTGAGGGGGAATATAAAGTCTGTAGCAAAAAGTAATGCACAACATTTTTTTTGTAAAAGCAACAACTTTTTTCATCGGTTAAAAAACAACCTTAGGTGTGGCAAAAGACGTTAAGCCATTGAATAATATAAAGTAAATAGAAAAGTCGACATAGATCAATTTTACTCCTAAGCCGCGTATTTGGTGGGCTACAGAGATAAGCTGGCTTTTAATGCACACAGTTATCCACAAAAACGGTGGATAAGTTGTGTTAGGCACCTACAATTAAGGCTTTTATAAATTGTGTATAAAAATTGGTCGAGTGAAGTTTAATATAAAAAACTAATTTTTTATGAACATTAATTATCTGCGCATTTTTTGTACCAGCTGAACAAGTTTCGATCTGTAGTTTACAACAACTGGATGTAAGTTGAGCAAACAAACAGAAATTGTCATTTTTGACGCAGAATTAGTTGACACTTATAGGGGCAATTATTACTATGCGCCCCGCACTTAAGCAAAGCGATTCCCCAATAGCTCAGTTGGTAGAGCGGTGGACTGTTAATCCATGTGTCGTTGGTTCAAGCCCAACTTGGGGAGCCAAATCTCTTCGCTAAGTCAAAAATCAAGATTCCCCAATAGCTCAGTTGGTAGAGCGGTGGACTGTTAATCCATGTGTCGTTGGTTCAAGCCCAACTTGGGGAGCCAATCTTGATTACAATAGGTAAGACCTTATATGATTCCCCAATAGCTCAGTTGGTAGAGCGGTGGACTGTTAATCCATGTGTCGTTGGTTCAAGCCCAACTTGGGGAGCCAATCATATAATTAGATATACCTTACGATTCCCCAATAGCTCAGTTGGTAGAGCGGTGGACTGTTAATCCATGTGTCGTTGGTTCAAGCCCAACTTGGGGAGCCATTTCTTTATATCTAAAAAGCCTTATAATTCCCCAGTAGCTCAGTTGGTAGAGCGGTGGACTGTTAATCCATGTGTCGTTGGTTCAAGCCCAACCTGGGGAGCCAAATTTTTAACACTTCTCTTATCCTCTTTTCTAAATTAGTTAATCTAAAAATATATTACTTAATCCTAAGCATCTGATAGATAAGTCTTATGTTTGCATGTATCATTAATAGTGATTGCTGATTTATTAAACAGGTAGGATATGAAAGGCCTTAGAACATTTTTTGTTGTAAATGCTTTTTTATTTATCGCGCTATGGATTGCGCTAGTAGGGGTACATGTCCAATTATTTAAACTGGATTTAGCCCGCGAAAACCAACAAATTAATACCCTACTCGCTTTGCAATTAACTGAAGTAGGCCAACTTAATCAAGAATATTTAGCTAGTTTACGTAACCAACACCAATTAAGCTTTATATCTACTCAGCTAGCTGTTGATAATACATTAGCGTTAGTAGGCGCGCCGCAACATTGGTTAGTTGAACTCGCAGAACCGAGTAAAACTACCATGCAAACCATTGCAGTTGATAAGTACCAGGTCAACTTTAAACCCTCATTTGAATTTGTTAGTGATGGGTATTTGCGGCTATATCTCACCATTGCTGCACTTTGTGCAATGGGCTATATGTTAACGAGTCTTTTGTATATACGCGCAATGGCACGAGTTAAAAGTAAGCTTAAAAAACTAGTTAATGCTGAACGTTTTGTCGATGAGAAGCCAATACTTGGCGCCGTTGGTGAATTAATCAAAGATCAAAAGCAGCAATTTACTCAACAGATACGTCAACAAAAACATGCGATTCAACAATTGGAAAAGCAAGTTGCCTTAGATCCTTTAACCGGACAATTTAATCGGCATTCCTTCCGCCAACAAATGCAAGAAATGCTAAGAACACCCCCTAAAGACACAGTATTGTTTTTAGTTAGAGCTTCGCAGTTAGAAGAAATAAATAAAGCACGTGGTCACCAATCAGGTGATGAATACATTAGAGACATCGCTAAGATTATCGATATCAACCGCAAAGAATATTCATCAAGCTCGCTGTTTAGACTGTTAGGTGCAGAGTTCGCACTGATATTACCAAAGTTTCCTGCCAGTAGAGTCAGCCAAGTAGCACAAGCATTAAAATCCTCTTTAACTGAATACAGTAATGGTAAACAAATGCAAAGCGCTGCTTATACTGGTATAACCGAGCTTAAATCTGGAGACTCTATAGAGCGTGTTATTGCTCGTGCAGACGCAGCACTAGCAATTGCCCAAAGCCTCTCACCAAATGGCTGGGAGGTTGTGTTAGAAGATGATGAAACATTAGAAAGTAGCGAGCTGCAATGGCATGCTACGATAACATCCCTTATTGCCAAAAATTACTTTCGCGTTGCTTCTCAAGCCATTCAATCTTTGCACCGAACAATGCCTGCTTATCATGAGGTATTCATCCGTTTCTTAACTGAAAACAATCAACAACTTCCTACAGAAACAACCATGGTTATGGCTCAGCGTTTAGGTATGATTTTAGAGCTAGAGAAGGCAACAATTAGTTTTATCCTACGAACCATTTCAAGCCAAAATGCAGAGTACCGCTGGGGAATAAACCTAAGTAAATTAATTTTGACTGACCCAGATTTTTGTTCTTGGTTAACACAACAGCTACTCACCTACCCTAATTTAAAGTCTCGAGTTGTTTTTGAGTTAGAAGAAGAAATATTAGATATGCACTTAAGCAATGCCAGAAAGCTGTTTGAAGTACTTCGCCGGAACAGTTGCCACACTGCAATTTCAGATTTTGGTAACGGAATTGGTTCGTTTAAGTTGTTTAAAGAACTTAAACCTAACTACGTAAAAATTAGTAGCGATTTAGTTCAAGCACTAGAAAATGACAAAGCTAATCAACAATTTGTAAGTATGCTAGTTGAAGTGTCACACCGTTTAGGTTGCCAAGTTATTGCGCAAGGTGTCGAAACCTTAGAGCAAAAACAGCTGCTTGAATCTATGTATGTGGATAGTTTGCAGGGTTACTTAATCTCGCGCCCTGAGCTTATCGCTTAACTACTGAAGGGGTGGCAGTGAATAATTTGATTACTACTGCCTCGCCATTGTAATTTAGGGTCGGCCAGCTCTTGCACAAATTTACCGTCAATTAGAGTATCAACTTGCTTAACAATTGCCTGTTGTTGCGGGTTTAGTTCTTTTAGTTGATAGCCCGTCCACATCCAAATATCTTTGCCTAAGCACTCTTTTCTTACGCGCTCAACCAATCGTTGTACTGCGTCTAAATTATTTGGATGTAGTGGATCTCCACCACTCAAGCTAAGCCCTTTGCGCCTAATCCTAGCGTCGTTCAAATCGTCGATAATCTGTTGTTCTAGGTCATCAGTGTATGGGTGGCCGGCGTCGCAGCGCCAGGATTTTTGGTTATAACAACCGCGACAGTGGTGCTCGCAACCGGCAACAAACAAGGTACAGCGTGTACCTTGTCCGTTAACTACATCGACCGAATGGTAACTCAAATAGTTCATTTATAGATGTTTCACTCGGCGTTTAACTTCCTCTTGCTTACCATAGTTAAATGGTCGTGCATCGGGACTACCCAAGTAACCACATACTCGTCGTGTTACCGAAACTTTACTCGACTCAGTATTACCACAAGATGGGCATTCAAAGCCTTTACTGGTGCAGTTAAACTCACCGGTAAAATCACACTCATAACATTCATCAATTGGCGTGTTGGTGCCGTAATACGGAACACGACTATAGCTGTAATCCCACACATCCTCTAAGGCTTCGGTATTGTGCTGCATGTTTGGGTATTCACCGTAACAAATAAATCCGCCGCTAGTGACTGAAGGGTATGGCTGTTCAAAATCTATTTTGTCGAAGGGGTTAACCTTCTTTTCTACATCTAAGTGGAAACTATTGGTGTAGTAACCTTTATCTGTTACCCCCTCAATTACACCAAATTTTTTCGCGTCTAAACGACAGAAGCGATCACATAGGTTTTCACTTGGGGTACTGTATAAACTAAATGCGTAACCACTTTCTTTTTCCCAACGTAAAGTAGCTTGTTTTAATGCAGTAACAATACCTATCGCTTTTTGTTGTAACTGTTTATTGTCGTAAACGTGTTCATTGTTTCCGTATAGCGCGTTCACAGTCTCATGCAAACCGATGTAACCCAAAGAAATTGACGCGCGGCCATTTTCAAAGATTTTTGATACATCATCTTCTGCATTTAAGCGAACGCCACAAGCGCCCTCCATATATAAGATTGGGGCGACTTTGGCTTTTACCCCTTTAAGGCGAGAGATGCGGCTATCTAAACCATGTTTTGCAACACTTAAACGCTGCTCAAGTAGTTCGAAGAAACGTTGTTCATCACCTTTAGCTTCAATAGCAATACGAGGTAAGTTTAAGCTCACTACACCGAGGTTATTACGACCATCGTGAACATCTTTACCCTCTTCTTGATAGTGACCTAAGAAACTACGACAACCCATAGGTGTTTTAAATGAGCCCGTTACTTCGACAACTTTGTCGTAGTTTAGAATATCTGGGTACATACGTTTTGATGCACACTCTAAAGCTAACTGCTTAATATCGTAACTTGGATCTTCTTTTTTATGGTTTAAACCATCTTTAATAGCAAATACCAGCTTTGGAAATACTGCTGTTTTGGCATTTTTACCTAACCCGGCAATACGGTTCTCTAGGATTGAACGCTGAATTAATCGCGAGGCCCAGCAAGAGCCTAAGCCAAAACCAAAGGTAACAAATGGGGTTTGCCCATTCGCAGTGTGTAGGGTATTTACTTCATACTCTAAAGACTGGAACGCATCATGACACTCTTTTTCAGTTTGCGCTTTAGCGTAAGCTTCGGCGTCGGCTATTTGCCATTTTTTAGCAGTAGCTAAGTGCTTTTCATGGCTTTTAGTGACGTAAGGAGACAAAATCTCGTCGATACGATTAATCGTCGTGCCACCATAAATATGGCTGGCAACCTGAGCGATGATTTGGGCGGTAACTGCAGTTGCTGTTGAAATTGATTTTGGGGTTTCAATTTCAGCGTTACCCATCTTAAATCCACCGGTTAACATACCTTCTAAGTCGATAAGCATGCAGTTAAACATTGGGAAAAACGGTGCGTAATCTAAATCGTGAAAGTGAATTTCGCCAGTTTCGTGGGCTTTAACTACATCTCGCGGAAGTAAATGCGTTTTAGCATAGTGTTTTGCAACAATGCCAGCTAACAGATCGCGTTGAGTTGGAATAACCTTGCTATCTTTATTCGCATTTTCGTTTAGTAACGCTGCGTTGCTTTGTTCAACCAAACCACGGATCTCAGCATTTAACACGCTGCGCTTTTCACGAGCAACGTCGCGGTCGTGTCGATATTCAATGTAAGCACGTGCTAAAGTCTTGTTATCACTTTCCATTAAGTAGTTTTCAACAGATGACTGAATATCGTTGATATCTACTTCAGGTAAGTTCAAAAACTGCTCTGTTACTTGTTGGGCAATTTGTAATGCAACTAGGTTGTCCTTAACACCTAAAGCTTCAGCTGCTTTTAGCACTGCATCAACAATCCGCTTTGCGTCGTAAGGTACACGGCTTCCGTCTCGTTTTATCACGACTGTTTTCACGATTTACGCTCCAATTTCACTCACTCATTAAATAAAAAACTGTGGAACCCGCGCCACTAAAGGCTTCTAACAAAGAAACGCTCAAAAAAGCATCCAATGTGATGGTTATCCATATATTGTGGTTAAGGATTTTAGTTCCCACTAGATATAGTAGTCGAGAGATTTTAAGGATAAAGCAAATACAAATGATCGAGATCAACCGAAGCGTAAAAAGTAAATTTGATCGTGTAAAAATGACCCACAACTCACAGCAAATTTTTAGTGCCTTTCCCACATTGAACTCACGGTTGTTATACGCATCACAAACAAGGATAATAGCGGCTCGTTTCGCTGCTTCTAATTTTAATGACTGAATATTTATTGTTATTAATCAGTACCGTACTGGTTAACAATTTTGTGCTAGTTAAGTTCTTGGGCTTATGCCCATTTATGGGTGTGTCTAGCAAAGTTGAAACTGCTATAGGCATGGCATTAGCAACGACCTTTGTTCTTACACTAGCATCTATGTGTTCCTATCTTGTTGAGCAATATATCTTATTGCCACTAGATATTGTGTACCTGCGTACCATGAGTTTTATTCTAGTGATTGCCGTAGTAGTACAATTTACCGAGATGTTTGTGCAAAAAGCCAGCCCTGCACTACACCGTGTATTAGGCATTTACCTACCGCTTATCACCTCTAACTGTGCAGTATTAGGGGTGGCGCTACTAAACATTAATGAGCAGCATGATCTATTTGAATCAATTATCTATGGTTTTGGTGCAGCAGCGGGTTTCTCACTAGTGTTAATTTTGTTCTCAGCAATGCGTGAACGTCTAGTGGTAGCGGATATCCCACTGCCATTTAAGGGCGCAGCGATCGCCATGATCACAGCGGGGCTAATGTCTTTAGCCTTTGTCGGTTTTACTGGATTAATTAAGTAGTATGTTTAGATGTTAGAAGCACTTATTGCCATCACCCTCCTAGCCTTGGTATTTGGCGGAATACTGGGTTATGCCGCTATTAAATATAAAGTTGAAGGCAACCCAATTGCCGATCAAGTGGAAGCACTACTACCTCAAACACAGTGCGGACAATGTGGACATCCTGGCTGTCGCCCTTATGCGGAAGCCATCGCCAACGGCGAAGCCATAAACAAGTGCCCACCGGGTGGTGAAGAGACAGTAGTAAAGCTTGCTGAGTTACTTGGGGTTGAAGCGATCCCTCTTGATGAGTCAGCCGTAAAAGAAGATGACCGAAAGAAAGTGGCCTATATCGTAGAAGATGCGTGTATCGGTTGTACTAAATGCATTCAAGCTTGTCCTGTGGATGCCATTATGGGTGCAAATAAACATATGCATACCGTTATTACTAAAGAGTGTACCGGATGCGAGCTTTGTGTGGCCCCCTGCCCAACTGATTGTATTGAAATGCGCCCGATACCAACTACCACTAAAAACTGGGATTGGAAATTGAATCAAATTGATGTCGCAATCATCGAGGAACAAAAATAGATGGTGGCGTGGTTAGACAAAATTAAACAAGGTTTCATCTGGAATTATCAAGGTGGGGTTCACCCAGAAACCAATAAGCAGGATATCAACTGTGGTAAGCCTGAAAAAATTGACTTGCCTAACGAGTTAAGCATACCTGTGCAACAGCATATTGGCAGCGCGGGCAAACTACTCGTAAAAGTAGGTGATAAAGTATTACGCGGACAAGCCTTAACCGAATCTCAGTTCTTTCAAGCGCCTCCCGTTCATGCTTCCCTTTCCGGTGAAATCATCGCGATTGAACCAAGAGTTTCTGCGCATGCTTCAGCCATTCCTGAATTAAGTGTCGTTATTCGCGTAGACAAAGAGCAACAAGACGCGCAGTGGCCTCAGCCCTTATCCGATGAAGAATTAAACCCTGAAACGATTTGCCAACGCGTTCATTTATCCGGGATATCCGGTATGGGGGGCGCTGGCTTCCCTACTGCTTTAAAGATCACCCCGCATAAGCCTTTAGACGTGCTGATTATAAACGGCGCCGAATGCGAGCCCTATATTTCAGCTGACGATTGCTTAATGCAGAACTATGCCGCTGAGATTATCGGTGGTGTGGCCTTACTGCAAAAAGTACTCAAGCCAGCGCTTACCATAGTTGCCGTCGAAGATGACAAACCTAAAGCCATTAAAGCGTTAGAAGCAGTTAGTAATCAAGATATCATCGTTCGAAGCATTCCTACCAAATACCCCTCTGGCGGGGAGAAGCAACTTATCCAAGTGCTTACTGGTAAGGAAGTTAAGGCCAACCAGCTCCCAATAGACTTAGGCATGCTGGTACAAAATGTAGGCACTGCTTACGCCGTGCATCAAGCTGTCACTGTTGGCGAGCCGCTAATTTCTAGAATTGTAACCCTTGCCGGTGATTTAGTTACTAGTCCGAGCAATTACTGGGTACCGATTGGCACAGCAGTAAGCGATGTGATCAACAAGAAGCTACAGGGTGAGCCTAACACGCCAACCATTATGGGCGGTTCGATGATGGGCTTCATGCTCCCTAGCAACCAAGCACCAGTGGTAAAAACTACTAACTGTCTGATCGTTAACAACCCTATGGCTGCTGAAAATGAATCACCGTGTATACGTTGCGGTGAATGTGCTCAAGCCTGCCCAATGGGTTTACTACCTCAGCAGCTATATTGGTATGCTAAAGGGGACGAACTAAATAAAGCGCGAGATTTCAATATAATGGATTGTATTGAATGTGGAGCCTGCGCCTTTGTTTGTCCAAGCGAAATCTCTTTGGTGCAACACTACCGAACTGCAAAAGCCAAAATACGCAGCGAAGATATTGCACAAAAAGAAGCCGATATAGCCAAACAACGCTTCGATGCTCGCCAAGCTCGTTTAGAAAAAGACAAATTAGAACGTAAAGCGAAACACCAACAAGCCGCTTTACGTAGACAAGCGCAAGCAGAAGACAGCGCTAAGCAAAATAAACCTGACCCTGTCGCAGCGGCCTTAGCAAGAGTCAAAAACAAACAAGCCGCCATTCCAGCAGCAAAACAAGATGAAACTGGTGAATGGATACCAGATAACCAAGCGGCCATAGCCGCTAGAGAAGCTCGCAAAGCTGAGCGAAGAGCTCAAAAAGAAGCCAACGAGAATAAAGCCAACGCTAACCCGGCAGTAGCAGCGGCTATCGCACGCGTTAAAGCCAAGAAACAACAAAATAAAGATAACGAAACTACCGCTGAAGACAACACAGTTGAATCAAGTAATCCAGCTGTGGCTGCTGCCGTTGCTAGAGCTAAAGCGAAAAAAGCACAAGCTCAGCAACAATCGCAGCCAACAACAGCCACTAATCCGGCCGTAGCCGCCGCTGTCGCACGGGCTAAAGCAAAAAAACTAGCTAGCCAAGAGGTAAGTGCGGATCAAGCCGACGACAATCTAGATAAGGCTGCGGCTAAATCTTCGGCAAACTCTGCTGTTGCCGCAGCAATAGCCAGAGCTAAAGCAAAAAAAGCCGCGCTAGCAGCAGCCGGCGATTCTGTTGATGCTGGCAAGATAAATAATCAGGATAACGAAGCTGTTGAGGTCCCTCTCGCTACCGAGCAATCGCTTCAACAAAATACTCAAGATAGTACTACTAGCAACAACAACGCTAAAGCTAAGGCTGTCGCTGCAGCGGTTGCAAGAGCTAAGGCCAATAAAAAAGCTGAGGCCGTAACTGAAGCTCCCGCAACCCCAGAAAAGCCAGCCAAAAAAGTTAACCCTGCAGTCGCCGCAGCAGTTGCTCGCGCTAAAGCTAAAAAACTAGCAGAGCAACAGCGCGAAGAGAAAGATACCAATGAATAGCACTAACATAAAAAGTTCACCTTTCGTTAGAAAGCCCTTAAAAACAAAAACTTTGATGTTTTGGGTGATTCTTTGTCTTTTGCCAGGTTTATTGGTTCAAAGCTTTCATTTTGGAATAGGCACCATAACCCAAGTATTACTGGCATCTATGGTAGCGGTGCTAAGTGAAACCTTGGTGCTTATATTACGTAAGCGACCGGTTTGGCCGACCTTAAGTGATAACAGCGCGCTAGTTACCGGCATTTTGATTGGTTTGGCACTTCCAGCCTATGCGCCCTGGTGGATAGCGCTTATTGGCAGTTGCTTTGCGATTGTTGTCGTTAAGCATTTATATGGCGGTCTAGGGCATAATATTTTTAACCCTGCTATGGCTGCCTACGTGCTTTTATTAGTTTCTTTTCCGGTAACCATGACAAGCTGGATGCCTCCACAAAGTCTGTTAGTTGAAAGCTTATCTAGCATCGACGGCTTATCGCTCATATTTAATGGGTTTACCTTAGACGGCTTTAGCATTAAACAAATTGCCAGCATCGATGGCCATACCATTGCCACACCGCTTGATGAGATGAAAACTCAACTTACTTTAGGTTTCACATCCAATGAAATATCAAGCCATGAGATTTATAGTAGTTTTGCAGGAATTGGCTGGCAATGGATTAATTTAACCTATTTAGCAGGAGGTCTTGCGCTTATCTACTTAAAGGTGATTCGCTGGCATATTCCCTTGGCTTTTTTGACCACCCTATTTGTGTTGAGTCTCCTTTCTGCAGCCATCAACCCTGATCATTCAATTCCAGTGCTGCTGCAACTATTCTCCGGCGCAACCATGATTGGGGCATTTTTCATATTGACCGACCCGGTAAGCGCAGCAACGAGTAACCTAGGTAGGATTATTTACGCAAGCTTGGTTGCGTTATTGGTATTTGTTATTCGAAATTATGGCGGCTATCCAGACGCAATCGCCTTTGCTGTATTACTCGCTAATATGGCAGTGCCAATGATAGATCACTTCACCAAGCCCCGAGTATATGGTTACGGCGAGGGAAATAGTAATGACAACTAAGCGCCAATCAATGACTAAAAATGCGGGGATGTTGGCCTTATTCGCCTTTGCTTGCACCTTATTAGTGGTCATCGTTAATTACTTTACAGAGCCAAGAATCGAGCAACAGGTTAAAGCACAACTGATTAGGTCAACCAATGAAGTCTTATCTGAAGAGTTAGCCAAGAGTGCTTACCAACAACGATGCATAGTAGTTAACGAGCCACAGTTTTTAGGCAACGATAAAGACCAAACCATCCGGCTTATTGAATTAAATCAACAAACAGCAGCTTACGTTTATCAAACCATTGCACCAGATGGTTACAGCGGAGAAATTCGCCTGCTAGTAGGTTTAAATGCAGACTCAACTATTAGCGGTGTGCGTGTTGTACAGCATAACGAAACACCAGGCTTAGGTGATAAAGTTGAAACCAGAAAATCAGATTGGATTTACCAGTTTAATGGTCAACGTTTAATGGACGACAAAGATCCGCGGTGGGCTGTAAAAAAAGACGGTGGCCAGTTTGACGCCTTTACTGGCGCTACAATAACGCCACGTGCAGTCATTAAAGCGGTGAAAAACGTGTTGATTTATCACGCCACAAATCAGCAAAGCATTGATGACAATGCAACTGATTGTTAAAGGAGTTATTTGATGAGCGAATATAAACAATTAGCTTGGCAAGGCCTTTGGAAAAACAATCCTGGTTTAGTTCAATTACTCGGTCTGTGCCCTCTTCTTGCGGTTACTTCAACGGTGACCAATGCACTTGGCCTGGGTGTTGCCACCATGCTGGTACTGATAGCCTCAAACACAACGGTATCACTGATTCGTAAATGGGTAGCTAAAGAGATCCGCATTCCAGTATTTGTTATGGTTATTGCATCCTTTGTTACCTGCATACAACTGTTAATGAATGCCTATACCTACGGCTTGTACCAAAACCTTGGGATATTCATTCCTCTTATTGTTACCAACTGTATCATTATTGGCAGAGCCGAAGCATTTGCCGCACGAAACAGTGTAAAACCAGCTGCATTTGACGGGTTAATGATGGGGCTTGGATTTGGATTAGTTTTAGTCGCCGTTGGTGCTATTCGCGAATTACTGGGCAATGGTAGTTTGTTTTATGGTATTGAATTACTACTGGGCGAATGGTCATCCTTCCTATATGTTCAAATCGTAGATTTTAACGAACACTTTTTGGTTGCGATACTTCCGCCGGGTGCATTTTTGGTGATGGGTTTTATCATCGCTTTAAAAAATGTCATAGATAACCGCGCTAAAACCAAACAAGCTGAGTCAGAAACCCTTTCAAACAATACTCAAAGCGCATGAATAAACAGAAAAGATTAGAAATCCTAACTCGACTTAGAGATAACAACCCACATCCAACTACAGAGCTAAACTTCTCTAGCCCATTCGAGCTGCTTGCAGCTGTATTGTTATCTGCTCAGGCCACCGACGTATCGGTGAACAAAGCTACCGACAAGCTTTACCCAGTGGCTAATACCCCCCAAACTATTTTTGACTTAGGGGTAGAACAGCTTAAAACTTACATAAAAACGATTGGCTTGTTCAATTCAAAAGCTGAGAACTTAATTAAAACCTGCAAAATTCTAATTGAACAACATGGTGGCGAAGTTCCAGAAAGCCGCGAAGCCTTAGAAGCACTACCGGGTGTGGGCAGAAAAACAGCCAACGTAGTGCTAAATACTGCCTTTGGATGGCCAACTATTGCGGTTGATACTCATATATTTCGGGTTTCTAACCGCACCAAATTCGCCATGGGCAAAAATGTTGATTTGGTCGAAGAGAAATTGCTAAAGGTAGTACCAAAGGAATTTAAGGTAGATGTGCACCACTGGCTTATTTTACATGGACGATACACCTGCGTAGCACGAAAGCCGCGTTGCGGCTCGTGTATTATTGAAGACTTGTGTGAGTTTAAAGAAAAAGTGGAACTTTAAACGCTACTTTTTCTTTACAACAAGTCTTTCCCCAGAGAAATTACAACGCGTCGGTTTCGTTCGCGGCCCATGGTATTGTCGTTACGTGCGACATGCTTGCGTTCACCATGCCCAGATACTTCAATTACGCTTTCGTCTAAACCACCAGATTTGAAGTAATCTTTTACCATATTGGCACGTTTTTCCGATAATTCTTGGTTAATCCACTTACCGCCATAGCTGTCGGTGTAGGCATCAACCAACACTACATCTATTTCAGGGTCATGTTTCACATAATCACCAATTAATTGCAAACGTTTCTTAGAACGTGGGGTTAGCTCATTACTGTTAGATTTATAAGTCAAAACCGTAAAGGCGATGTCGTCAAACGAGTATGGTAGTAGCCGCCCAACACATTTTAAAAAGTCGTTGTATTGGGTTTTAAAATTAATAGAAGAAATACCCACAGCAGTAGTATGATTGTTTGCATACCAATCATTAAAATAAAAAGTAGGTACATTGCCATCTTCAAGCTCACTCAGCATTTGCCAAGCGGGCTGGGCGTGTACATAGCCGTCAAATTGCTGATAAAAAGACAGTTCGCTAATCCGTTTTGAACTCGCGCCAGGTTTCCATTGAGGCGGAACACTTCTTAATGATACTTGGTGGGTTTCTGCAGAAATTTTATACATATCTAAGTAAAAATCTAAATTGACATTTTTAGATGCACGACTAATGAAACTCGCAACGCCAAAAGAAGGAATGAAATGATCCATTCTGCATTCAATCGGCGTTTTGTTAGACACAACCCACGTTGAGTCATCTAGCGATGCTGAATAATTGCGCACATTTGCTTGGGCAGACATAACGCTTAGTGCCAAAGGCAGCAATAAGTAATATTTCATTTACAGAAATCCTCTCTTCTTCATAAATTATCGGCATCCAAGCGATAATCTTTAAAGCAAATTAGCGATTCTTTGCAGCTTTTGTAATAATGCGCGCCTCAACTAATAGTTACCCACATTATGACCATTACAGAACTCACGACTGAATTGATGTCTAGCCGTTTTCGCGGCTATTATCCTGTTGTTATCGACATAGAAACAGCGGGCTTTAACGCTAAAACCGATGCTCTTTTAGAGATTGCAGCTTGCTTGCTGAGTTTTAACGAACAGGGCGAGCTATATGTATTAGAAACCATACAGTTTAACGTTGAACCTTTTGAAGGAGCCAACCTGGAGCAGGCTGCTTTAGAATTTACAGGCATAGATCCAAGCAATCCCCTGCGTGGGGCAGTAAGTGAGGATGTTGCGCTTAAAGAGATGTTTAAGCCAATACGCAAAGCCTTGAAAGCACATGGCTGTAACCGTGCAGTAATGGTGGCACATAATGCAGCCTTTGATATGAGCTTTTTTAATGCCGCAGTAGAACGCTGTAATATCAAACGTAACCCCTTTCACCCTTTTGTTAGCTTCGACACTACCAGTATTAGCGCCTTAGCCTTGGGCCAAACCGTGTTAGCGAAAGCCTGTAAAGAGGCCGGGTTAGAATTTAGCAACGAAGATGCTCACTCTGCACTCTATGACGCGCAAAAAACAGCAGAGTTATTTTGTTTAATTGTAAACAAGTGGAAAACCTTAGGTGGATGGCCACTTGCTCAAAAAGACACTGATGAGAAAAGTTAAATGATGATTTCTAACCCTGTTGTATTGTCAGTGTGTTTAATGCTGCTGTTAAGTTTACTTCGAGTAAACGTGGTATTAGCTTTATCTATTAGTAGTATTGTTGGTGGCTTATTATCGAACTTAAGTTTGGCAGAGACCATTTCCGCCTTTGAAACCGGTTTAGGGGATGGTGCCAACATCGCCCTAAGTTATGCGCTGCTAGGAGCTTTTGCAGTGGCAATTGCTAGAAGCGGTTTAACAGATATGATTGCTAATAAAATTATACGGTTGGTCAATTTGCATAAAGCGCAGCACCTTTCGTTAGTTAAGTGGATGATGCTTAGCGCCATCATATTAATGGCAGTGAGTTCACAAAATTTAGTACCAGTGCACATTGCCTTTATTCCAATCTTAATTCCGCCTTTGCTCGCAGTATTTGATCAGCTAAATATGGATAGGCGAATCATTGCTTGCTGTATTACTTTTGGTTTAGTAACTACCTATATGTGGCTTCCTTATGGCTTTGGCAGCATATTTTTAAATCAGCTACTGCACGCCAATATTTCATCTGCGGGCTTACTAATTGAGAAAAGCCAATTGCCGGTGGCAATGACGATTCCTGCTCTAGGGATGATCCTAGGTTTACTTACTGCTATCTTTGTGTCGTATAGAAAACCAAGAACTTACAAAACAGTAACCAATACCAAAGAGTCCTCCCTCTGTGTAGTAGCGCCTAGTGCTATTAGAGTATGGGTAAATGTAATTATCATATTCAGTGCGTTAGCGGTGAATGTTTATACTGAGTCGATTATTATGGGCGCCCTCACTGGATTTTTATTACTGACCACAGCGTCTGGTATAAAGCCTCAAAACAGTCAGGATCTGTTTATAGAAGGCGTTAAGCTAATGGCTTTAATTGGTTTCATTATGATTGCAGCAAACGGCTTTGCTGGCGTAATGAAAGCTACCGGCGGAGTTCCTGATTTAGTCAATAACGCACAAGCCATACTTGGTGATAACAAAGCCTTCGCTGCTGCTATGCTGTTACTTATGGGCTTGCTAATTACGATGGGGATTGGTTCGTCATTTTCTACCATCCCTATTATTGCTGCGATTTACGTCCCTTTAGCATTATCTCTTGGCTTCTCTGAACTAGCTACAGTTGCGTTAGTAGGAACTTCGGCAGCTTTAGGGGATGCGGGATCTCCGGCTTCAGATTCAACTCTTGGGCCTACGGCTGGCCTCAATAGTGATGGACAGCATGATCATATATGGGACACTGTGGTTCCTACTTTCTTACACTTCAACTTGCCACTATTGGTTTTTGGTTGGATTGCAGCTATTGTTCTATAGAGCTAACAAGCTGTTTTAATTACACATTGCACGTTTAACATCGGACTACGAATTGACTAAATCTGCCTTAAGCATTGAAAAACTAAAACCAAGTTTCTCGCTAGAAGACCTCAACCCCAACAACGATACTCAATGGGTTAACTTGTTGCCCGTCGCGAAATCTAGCTTTGACTATTTTACTCAAACAGAAAATAGCCAACAAATCATGGTATGCCAAGGCGCTAACTTTTTTGATCTTCATTCGGTCTTACAGGACTTTGCGAAAGACTACCAAGCAGAACGGCAAGCTTATGCACTTTTTTTCAATCCAAGTCAGCCCCAACGTCCACATTGTATTCAGCTTACCCCTCAAGCTTGTAGCGTCGTCGACCAAGCTATGCAGCAAATTGAAGACTTGTTGAACAAAGATTTTGGTTCAGAGCTCTTAGCTAAAGAATTTAGCGACGATTTGTCGTTTATAGAAGATTCTCAATCTACCTCTTTGTCAAAAATCTTTAAGGAATTGTTGGACGCTTTAGTGCCTGAGCGTCTTTTCACAATTATCAAACAACTATTTGAATATCTGGTTGAATTACCATCTTTTTCGACAATCGCCAATTTCTATCTAGCTTGGTATAGCGATGAGAGACTTACTTACTGTCACGAGTTCACAAGGACGGAACTATTCGGCCAATACCTCACTCAAACACAGACAAGCTGTAGCGAACTACCGCAAATAAACCTAGGTAAGCTTCAACATTGCACCGCTGGCCTTATAGTCATTAATGCAGAAGATATTCTCGCGGAAACTAAGCTTTGGTTTGAACTAAAAGCATGTTTGACTACCTCTACTTTTTCTTGGGATAAGCTACACTTCAGTAAATTAGTTTGTCAGCCTCAAGATATTGTTATTAATCCCAAATTGCTGGTTATTGGCAATGCCAATGCAATAGCAGAGTTGTACGAGCTAGACCCTAACATAAAGGGCTTAGGTCTTTTAGAGACAGAATTGCCACTTGAGGTGGTTGCCAATGCAAGCAATATTAATTTGTACCTAAGCCAAATTAATGCAGAATTATGTAAACTGGGATTATCTAGTTTGGCGCCAAGTTTATACGAAAGTGTGTTGAGCTATGCGGCAAAACTATGTGAACATCAACAGTATTTGAGTTTGGATATAAAAGCACTCATTGCGCCACTTCAACTACTAGAACTCAACAAACTTGATACTAACAACCAAGGCTTTAATCAAGCTCTTAGTTTGCTAGCTAATAACATTAACCACCAACAACAATTTAGCGATCTATCTTATCGAGACAAACAAACTAAGATTTGTTTAAGCGGTGAGGAGGTTGGTCAAATAAATGGTTTATCAGTTATAGATTTTGCGGGTTTGGGATTATCTTTTGGCGAACCAATCCGCATCACTGCCAATGTATTTCAAGGTGATGGTGACTTTAACGACATAGAGCGAAAAGCCGAGCTGGCCGGAAATGTTCATGCAAAATCGATGATGATTATTCATGGTTTTTTGAATCAGTTGTTTGCTACTGATCATCACTTCCCCTATTCCGGGAACATTGTGTTTGAACAGTCATATCATGAAATAGATGGCGATAGTGCTTCTCTAGCGTCTGCTTTAGTGCTACTTAGCGCTATCGCTAAACTCCCTATTCAACAAAGTATTGCGGTAACTGGAGCCTTAGATCAAAAAGGCAATGTGTTGGCTGTCGGAGGCATAAACGAAAAAATCGAAGGTTACTTGAGGGTTTCGCAAGTAGTGGATCATCAACAGGCTGTTGCTGTTGTCATTCCTCAGGCTAATTTGAACCAGCTAAATTTATCACCAGAAGTATTACGTGCAGTAGACAAAAATCTTCTCAATATTTACGCCGTTTCATCAATAGCCGAGGCAATACCGATTCTATTTAATTTGCCGGCTGGAGAATTACTTGATGAAGAAAGCGTTTACGGCAAAATCTACAAGCTAATTAATATTCCTAACGATGAGCCAAGCTTGATGCGTTGGTTTCTGAAAAAAATAACTGACATATTCAAACTGTAACGAATTTTTTGGACATCGGACTTGTTTAGCGCACACGTGTTCGCTAAAGTAGCGGCAAATTTTTTAAAGGTATAATTGATGACTCAGGTTTCGCAAAAAGAACTAGGTAAAACTAGCTATGAACGCCAAGAATTGCTTGATTGCAGCCAAGGCCTTTTATTTGGTGAAGGAAACAGCAAGTTACCCGCACCAAACATGCTAATGATGGATCGTATTCTAAAAATTACCCACGAAGGTGGTGAGTTCGGCAACGGCGAAATTGTCGCTGAGTTAGATATTACACCTGATTTATGGTTTTTTGATTGTCACTTCCCTGGAGACCCTGTGATGCCAGGTTGCTTAGGCTTAGATGCAATGTGGCAACTAGTAGGTTTTTTCTTAGGATGGAGTGGTGGTCCGGGTAAAGGACGTGCGTTAGGTGTTGGTGAAGTAAAATTTACAGGCCAAGTGTTACCTACAGCCAAAAAGGTTACTTACCGCATTCAAATGAAGCGTGTAATTATGCGTAAGTTGGTTATGGGTATTGCAGACGGCGTTGTAGAAGTTGATGGACGTCAGATCTACTCAGCGAACGATTTGAAAGTAGGGTTGTTTACTGATACTTCGTCCTTCTAAGTTAGAGTAATGAGTACATTAAAAAGCCCTAATTATAGGGCTTTTTTTATCTAGTTATTGTCTAATCCTGAAACGCGTTCTTCAACAGCCTCACGCCACCCACCGTACCAATGACCTCTTGCGTCTGCTCCACCATACGGACAGGTCTCTTTAGACCTTCCTGATAACCCTGCTTGATAACCTTTGGCATGCGCTCTTTCTAAACGATCGCGTTTTTGTCTTTTCATAGACTTCTTCCTCATCAAGATCAGAAAACAAATCAGGAGCCCACTTGGACTCCTGATCTACTATCGCTTATCGTTTTTAAAAGATCAAAAACTAAATTTTTAAGTATTCGCTAACTAATTGATATTTTTGTTGTACTAACAAGACAATTTATCTTTTTATGAAACGCCTCACAAAAACAACAGGTAAGAGCAGTAAGCCTAACCATAAACTAGATGCACCTTTGCGCTCATACTTCACTTCTTCAATTTGAGGGCATGTTGCTAAATCATCTATATCGGTGACAGCCGGGTTTCGAACCAGTTTTAGCAATACCGCTCTTGGATTGACGCCATTTACAAAATCTTCAGCGCTTTGGTAGTGATAGCCATTGGCGAATATATCCCCTTCATTATTTATATGAGTTGCAAACTCAATTCGATAGAGCGGGATCTGTGGTATGCCATCTTGTTCGTAGCAGGTCAACTGATTTAGTGACCACGTGTAGCTAGGGTTACCTGCTAAATATCGGTTGTAATCTAATAAAAAGCCACTTTGTCGACGACTTGTTCCATTATAAGAGGGTTGTTCTTCCCCTAACCCATCTCTCCAGCCAACAATTAAACCATTATCATTTATATCGCTAAATTCGCTATTCGCTCCACTAAAGGGGTTGTTACGTAATGGCCAAGTTACCTTTTGATAATTTTCAGAGTTTTCATCGCCATCATAAACAAACGCTTCTACCGGACGGTTGCGTGACTTTACTTCAACGTATCGTAAGTTACCAACAACAAGGTTATTACTATTAACTTGATTTGCCCATGTATGTGATACCGAATCTTCAAACTTGTCGTTATCTCCATCAATCTGAATATTCGGAATAAGGTTTAACTGATAAGTACCGTCGCCATTATCGGTATAAACTGCAGCTCGTCCACGAGATCCATTAGTACTGTCGTATACGTCATCAGAGGAGATACCTACTAATAGATCATTGTTTGCCCCCTTTATTAAATTGAAGTTGGGTGCATTTCCGTACCGAGAACGAGCATAACCTTCTACTAGCTGTTCACCTATAACCTGTTCACCATCCACTGCATCAGTTATATCCCAAACCCAGGCTTGTGTATGAAAACCAGAACAACGGTAATAGTTTTCTTGGTTACCAGTTTGACACTCTCCAAAGCTGTCTACATTTGAATAATCAACACTACTTAATCCAACAACAAGTGTTCGCCCTTCTTTTTCAATCACTTTCAACCCAGAAGATAAGCCTCCACGGTCGTCGGCTAAGTCGCCACTGCTGCTAAAGGCTGTTGGTAAAAGCGTTATTTTGGCTTGGTCGGTTAACCTAAGAGCAAATCCTCGCTGGATAAATTCTCTTGTATAACCACTACCGTTTGGATTGGAAAAGGGTGCAGAATCATAGCCTACAGCCCACCCTAATTCGCCATTTAGGTCATTTATTCGAGTATCAGTGGTATAGGAACTATTTGAAATATCGTCAAAAATATAAATTTTTTCGTCAATCGTATCCCAAGTAGGTAATGGTGGGATGTTTTTCCCATCAGTATGCACCCCACTTATATTGCGGTTTGCTAAGAATGACAATACATTTGATTTATACAACACATTGTTTTGTTCTCGTAAGCGATAGCGATAAGTATCATAAAAACTATCTTCGCCATAAAACAGTAAATCACACACTTCGCTAGCGTACTGGCAACCATAATCGAAAGTGGTTCTATCAGAAAAGTCGTAGAAACGAAAAGGTGTTCTGAAAGTTAATGCGTTACCTGCTACATACTCACCGTCGTTACTAACAGCCGTAACAACAATATCGCTATTTGCTTCTGCTAAACCATTTGCAGCTTCTAATGGGATCTCTTCGATCAAGTAATAGGATTCGGTTTGTGCTGCTTGAACAAAAGTAGCAGACAACAATAAAGGCGCGAATGCCATACCTAACGAACGACAAATTATAGACTTCTTCATGAATTTTTTAATTCTTCCAATTCTTCCCAACGCGTAAACAGATCTTCTAAATCTTGTTCAGCATTAGCTAAACGACTTAATGTACTCTGAACCAAATCTTGTTCTAAATTAAAGAACTCTGGCTCGTTTACTTTACTTTGTAATTCTTCAACTTGAGCCTCGGCAGCTTCTAATTTTTCTGGTAGCTGGTCAAGTTCGAGTTTAAATTTATATGACAACTTCTTAGATTGTTTTGGAATTCGCGAAGCAGAGTCGGTTTTCTCTACAGCTTTAGCTACAGGTGCTTTCTGTTGATTTTCGATGTAAGCAGCTACTTCTGAGTATCCACCTACATAACTATCTACATTACTGTTTCCATCAAAGAACCAAACGTGACTTGCTGTATTGTCGATAAAGCTTCTGTCATGGCTAACCAATAACACGGTTCCTGGGTATTGGCTTACCAACTCTTCTAGTAACTCCAGCGTTTCGACATCCAAATCGTTGGTTGGTTCATCTAATACCAACAAATTTGCAGGTTTCAAGAATAGCTTTGCCAACATTAGTCGATTTTTTTCGCCACCAGAAAGCGCTTTAACCGGAGTAAATGCGCGTTTAGGGTGAAATAAAAAGTCTTGTAAGTAACCCATTACATGGCGTTTATTACCATTAATTTCTATTTCTTGCTTGCCGCCGGCTAAGTTATCCAATAGGGTTTTATCAGGATCTAGCTCTTGGCGATATTGGTCGAAATAAGCAACATTGAGGTTAGTCCCAACTTTTAGCTTGCCTGAGCTTGGAGTTAACTGCTCAAGTAACAACTTAATAAGGGTTGATTTACCACAGCCATTGCCGCCCACTAAGGCTATCTTGTCTCCTCGCATTACCAACAAATCAAGCGGGGAAATAATAGGATAAGCATCATCCGGATAACCGAAGCTTAATTGTTCGGCTTCAAATACAATTTTTCCTGAACGCAAACCATCGTCGATTTGCATATTGGTTGTACCTTGGCGATTAACCCGTTCGCTGCGTTCATTGCGCATAGCTTTAAGCGCTCGAACTCTCCCTTCATTACGGGTTCTACGCGCTTTAATACCTTGACGAATCCAAGCCTCTTCTTCTGCTAAGCGTTTATCAAACAGTGCATTCTGTTCTTCTTCAACACGTAGCCACTCTGCTTTACCTTCTAAATAAGCATCATAGTTTCCAGGCCACGAGGTCAGCACACCTCGGTCTATATCTATAATTCTGGTGGCGATTTTACGGATAAATGCCCTATCGTGGCTAATGAAAACAATAGTGCCTTTAAAATTAAGCAAAAATTCTTCTAGCCATTTGATGGTATTAATATCCAAATGGTTAGTAGGCTCATCAAGCAGTAAAATATCTGGATCACCAGCCAACGCTTTGGCTAACGCAACCTTTCTTAGCCATCCACCGGAAAGACCTTGCAAAGGAGCTTCCCCATCTAGCTTCATGGTGGTGAGTACTTGTTGAATTTCGTTATCAAATTTCCAGCCGTCTACAACATCTATCTCATGCTGTATTTGTTGCATACGTTTTAATTCACGTTCGCTGGAGTTTTCATTGATATTTGACGTTAAGTGGTGAAACTCGCTGAGCAGCTTACCGATATGCGGTTTGCCTTCAGCGACGTAATCAAAAATACGCTGCTCACTCGCCTCAGGTGGATCTTGCTGTAATCGAGTGATAACAACATTATTAACGAGTTGACGTTGGCCTGAGTCTAACTGAATAGCCCCTTCAATTACTTGCAACAAGGTGCTCTTGCCAGCACCATTACGGCCAACTAGACATACTCGTTCAGCTTTGTTTATTTGAACATTTGCTTTGTTTAACAGTGGCGTGTCGCCGTATGCTAAAAAAGCGTCTTGTAAGTTTACTAACACGCACAACTCTCTATAAATTGTTCTAACTGGCTTGCATCAAAAGGCCAGTTAATTCGTTGTTGACTGGGTTCGTGACACAACACAGGAATGCTATAACGGTATTGCTCAACTAAAGACTCATCTTCGATTATGTCTTGTTCTTTTAGCTCATTAATATTAGGATTAGCTAAAATTAAGGCACGAGCATCCTCGCAAAGATGGCAACCATCAGTACTATATAAAACCCAAGTCATACAACTATTCCTTGTGTATCATCCAACAATTATGAATTTGTTTATTACGTTCAAAATCAGGCGATAAAGACTGACTTGAAATGTTCTTAACTTTAAGCCCCAGCGTTGCTAAAGCTTCGATATCCATTTTGAACTGGCGTTTATTGTTTGAGAAAATCAACTGCCCACCCGGATTAAGCAAGCGCGAAACCGAGCTCAACAAATCAACGTGATCTTTTTGTATATCAAATACTTCATCCATCTTCTTTGAATTAGAAAAAGTAGGCGGATCAAGAAAAATCAAATCCCAACGTTGTGATATTTGGGTTTTTAGCCAAGCCATACAATCAGCACGAATAAACTCATGTTTGCTAATAGGAAGCTGGTTTAATCTAAAGTTATCTTTTGCCCAGTTTAAATAGGTATTAGACATATCGACAGTAGTTACTTTAGACGCTCCACCAAGTGCTGCATGAACTGAGGCTGACCCCGTGTAAGCGAAAAGGTTGAGAACCTTTTTATCTGCGCTATGTTGCTGAATGTAATGACGCATATTGCGGTGATCTAAAAACAAACCAGTATCTAAATAATCGGTAAGATTAACGTAAAACTGAGCGCCATATTCTTGAACAACAAAACGCTCTTTTTCGTCGCTATTACGTTCATATTGCTGGCGCCCTTTTTGTTGAGCACGTTGCTTAATTACTAACTTATCGTTGGCCACTAAGTCACTTTGTAAAAGCCCGGTTAGCAAATCCATTAAACGACGGCGCGCTTTTGCAGGTTCAATACTCTTTGGAGCTCGATACTCTTGTACAATCACATAGTCGTCGTAACAATCTACAGCCACATTGTATTCGGGTAAGTCTGCATCATATAAACGATAACAAGTAATGTTGTCTCGCTTGATCCATTTCTGCAGCTTTTTCTTGTTTTTTAACAAACGATTTACAAAGTCTTCCGCATATTTACGTTGAGTCTCCTGCCCACGTTCACCAATTTGGTAGATTTTTAGCACACAGTTAAGTGCACCATTTAAAAACTTATATTGCTTGTCACTACGCAAGCGCAGATAGTCGAGTAGTTCTGGAGCGGCGGTAAATAGCGACAAGCGCCAGCCTGGATAGTTTTCGCGTACGCTCGCACCAAAGGATAAGAATAGGCCGATAAGCTTAGTTAGTTCGCCCAAACGTTCACCATAAGGTGGATTGGACAAAATAAGTCCGGGCTCACTAGGCGCAGGTGGCAGATTTGCAGCATCATGAACATGTACTGAAATGATATCACTAAGCCCTGCGCGCTCAATGTTCGATTTAGCTAAGGTCACCATGCGACGATCAATATCGTAGCCGATAAGACGTTGTTTACAATTTGCTAAGCCATATTGGGCTCTAGCTTCGGCATCGTTTCGGATATCTTGCCAAGCAGAAGACGCAAAATTGCGTAAGCGCTCAAACCCAAATTGTCGGTTTAAACCTGGAGCGATGTCGGCGGCTTGCATAGCCGCTTCAATCAAAATTGTCCCGGAACCACACATTGGATCAATCAGATATTTTTCTTGCCAGTTACTGCGAATCGCCAAGGCCGCAGCAAGGTTTTCTCTAACTGGTGCTTCACCCTGTTCTAAACGATAACCACGTCTGTGAAGGGCTGCGCCAGATAAATCAATGGAAATGGCTAAATGTTTACCGGCTAAACGAACCACTATTCGCGCGTCTTCATCGGTTTTAGCCACATTGGGGCGAACTCCTTCCAGCTTGTTAAATTGATCAACAATGGCGTCTTTTACTTTAAGCGCACCAAACTGGCTATTGTCTATATAGTGGTTTGTTCCACTACAATGCACCGAGAATGTTTGGTCTACACTAAAGTACTTATTCCAACGTACTGAATAGGCAGCTTCATATAGCTCATCAACGTTTTCTGCTTGAGTCTCTACTAAGCGCAACAATATGCGAGAGGCAACACGTGACCACATACAAACCTTGTAGGCGGTTGGCCAGTCACAACTAAAGCTAACACCAGCTACTGTTTGTTTGCAATTTTCTGCACCCAGCGCGGTAATTTCATCTAAACATAAGCTTTCTAAACCTTTAGCGGTCGAAGCGAAAAAATCTGCCATTTCGATACTCTATTTATTTAACCCGTGGATTATACCTGTTTTGCTAAGGATCAGTAGTAAAAGCCTCATTCGGATAAATAATCGGCACTTGAATAATTAAAACAAATAATCTCTTGTATTATCACTACTCTGTGCGTACTATGCGCTCCGCAATGACGGACGCGGGATGGAGCAGTCTGGTAGCTCGTCGGGCTCATAACCCGAAGGTCGTTGGTTCAAATCCGGCTCCCGCAACCAATTCTTTGTTCAAGAATTGCTTAGTTCGAATAGCTAAGCCAACTAACTATTCAAATCACTTAACTACTTTAGTTAAGACCGGACGCGGGATGGAGCAGTCTGGTAGCTCGTCGGGCTCATAACCCGAAGGTCGTTGGTTCAAATCCGGCTCCCGCAACCAATTCTTGTTGAAAGAATTGACTAGTTAGAATAGCTAGGCCAAACAATTATTCAAATCACTTAACTAACTTAGTTAAGACCGGACGCGGGATGGAGCAGTCTGGTAGCTCGTCGGGCTCATAACCCGAAGGTCGTTGGTTCAAATCCGGCTCCCGCAACCAATTCTTTATTTAAGAATTGCTTAGTTCGAATAGCTAAGCCAACTAACTATTCAAATCACTTAACTATATTAGTTAAGACCGGACGCGGGATGGAGCAGTCTGGTAGCTCGTCGGGCTCATAACCCGAAGGTCGTTGGTTCAAATCCGGCTCCCGCAACCATTTTTTACTCTCCAAGCTAACAGCCGCTTAATCAGCTGCCTGCCCTTATCTAAAATCCATACAAACCAATATCTTCTAGCTGAACCCTTGCCGGTTGTTTAAGCACAAACAATGCTGCCTCTGCTAAATCACTTACTTGCAGCCACCCTGGCTTTATATCCGACTCACACGCTGGTTCTGGCACCTGTACTAAGCCTGGACACAAACTATGTACTCTAATGCCGTGCTCTTTTACTTCTTCTTGCAATGCTGCAGCTAAACCGAGCACTGCAAATTTTGCCGCGCAGTAAGGTCCAGCATTGGCATAACCATTTTTAGCGGCTTGCGAAGCAATATTGAGGATAAAGCCACCTTGATTAGATTTCATGCTTGGTAGTACCGCTTGGCTCATTAAAAAGGTGCCTTTGGTACAGGTGTCTACAACCAAGTCCCAGTCTTCTTCACTACAATCTTCAATAGTATGGCCTACACCTAAACCGCTATTGTTCACCAAAATATCTACTCGACCAAATTGGCTCATTACAAAATTTTTCAAGGCTGTTACTTGCTGTTTAATTCGAACATCAGCAGCGTAGCAATGAACGCTTAACCCATAATCATCTTTTAACTTACTAACCGTTTGCTCAAGCTTGATTAAATCTCTCGAGCTAATGACAACTTTAGCGCCCTGCTCCGCTAAGGCTTTTGCAATCGCCAAACCGATACCGCTGCCGCCACCTGTTACTATTGCAACTTTTCCATTCACGCTTTCCATATACATACCTGAGTTCGGATTATTGAAGTGAGTATTCTGCAAGTTTACTGGACAGTATCAATACTATAGTGCTAGTTTTATCGTACTTTGGTACGAAGCAAACAAGGGTATTCGATTGAACGAGTTTTCTGATCGCCTAAAAGAACTAATGGGTGAACAAAGCGTTAGCGGCTTTGCCCGAAAAGTAGAACTAAACGAGAGCCTAATCAGGAAATATTTAAAAGGCTCAGAGCCAAGTCTGTCTAAAGCTAATCAAATCGCACAAAAAGCCAATTGTTCACTTGAATGGTTAGCTACCGGCGAAGGCTATCAATACCGAAAAGCAGAGGTGGTTGACATGCAAGCGCTTGAAAAAGCTGTTGAGCTCACTCTAGCGGCAGCTGAGCAACACGATTTAAGCGTAGAAAATGAAAAGGTAATGAAGGTGATCGTGGCTACATATCAATACTTAAGAACAACACGTAAAAAGGATGGCTACTTTGATCTAGAGGAAGCAAAACCCTTTGTAAGGTATGTGATGGGCTTATGTGGTTAAAAAAGAAGAGTTGCCAAGGCAACTCTTCTTTTTGGTATTTACATTTAGAAGGTTTAAAACTCTTTGTAGTCTCGATACTTCACGTTAAAGGAGATAACATACAATACCGGTACGATTAGCAAAGTAAGAACAGTTACTACTCCTAAGCCAAACATTATTTGTAGTAACAAACATTATTACCGCAGCCATTGACTCGAAGAATATATCCGAGATCTATGGTGCTACTCCTAAAATGGTTGTTAATGCAGCCATACAAACCGGCCTAACCCTGCTTACTGTAGATTCAAATACAGCTTGGTAAACCTCTTTACCGGAAGCTATGTCGGTACTGATTTGGTCGTGATGAGACCAATTTTCAGGCGGGAATTTCACTTAAATTGATTTAGATTTAACCATTACGGTAAGTCGAGAGCTACATACCAAATCAGATTTTTGGTGGATATCTATTTGCCATACATGCAAAGTTTTGCCTAACTTTATTGGCGATGCAGTAGCAAGCACTTCACCATGCCTAACAGCTTTTAAGTGATTGGCATTAATTTCAACGCCAACCACCATGGTGTCTTTTCCAGCTACACAGTATGAGGCACAGCTAGCAAGGCTCTCTGCTAGCACCACGTTTGCGCCGCCGTGTAATAATCCCATTGGCTGCTTTACTTTGGCTGTAACAGGCATCTTAGCAACAAGATACTCTTCACCAATTTCAGTAAACTCGATATCAAGATAGGCGAGCATATTGCCCTCGCCCATCTTATTCAATCCAGCCAAGCTCATTGGCATATTCCAAATACTCAAGGCAGTAAACTCAACAACACTTGTAACGGATGCTTTGGTTTTTCACCCTCTAAGCGTTTTACTTGGCTTCGGCATGAATAGCCTGTAACCATACAACGCTCTGTTGGTAAGCTTGCCATTTTTTGCTTCCAGCTCAACTCATAAATAGCTTTAGAAGTGGCTAACTGCTTAGCATCATGTCCGTAAGTACCGGCCATGCCACAACAACCTACAGCGACATCTTCTAACTTACCGCCAAAGCGATTGAACACTTGCTGCCATTGCTTAAATGCATCTGCTTTTAATGCTTTTTCGGTACAGTGACCAAATAGATACCAGGTATCCTTATCGGTCACTTGTTGGTTCTCTAATAGGCTTTCATCTAATGAATCGAGCCACTCTTGCACCACCAACACATCGAAATCACCTCTTGAATCGCCAAGCGCATGTTGATACTCATCGCGGTAACAAAGTACTAATGCTGGTTCCACACCAACCATTTTTATACCTAGTTCACTAACTTGGTTTAAAAACGCCGCACTTGTTTGCGCAGACTTATTAAACTTACTCAAAAAGCCTTTAATATGCTGTGGCTTACCATTTGGTTTAAACGGTAACAGCACCGGATTTAATCCTAACTTTTTCGCTAACTTAACAAAGTCTTCAACCAACTCTGCTTCGTAAAAACTGGTAAAAGGGTCTTGGACTACCAATACCGTTTTTTGTTTTTGTTCTTCGCTTAAACTTTGTAAAGCTTTGTAGTCATACTTAGTGGTTAAGCTTTCTGGCAACCTTTGCGCCAATGTAGGAAAACTTAAACTTGGAATATCGACCATGCCGATGGTTTTTTCTACCGCTATGCTTGCCCACTTCGGAGACATAGCAGCATTAAACAAACGCGGCGCTTTGGCCATTAGAGGCGCGTAACTCTCTACGTAAGCGACAAAATAATCTTTTAGCGGTCTTAGGTAACGCCCATGGTAAACATTTAGAAAGCGAGAACGAAAAGTGGGTACATCCACTTTAATTGGACACCCTGTTGTACAAGCTTTGCATGCTAAACAAGTTTGCATGGCATCATATACTTCGTGGCTATAATCATACTCGCCTTTAGATTTAGCTATGCTATTTCTAATCTTGAGCAAAATACTGTCTGGAGATATGAACCTAGAGTTTAGCTTTTGCTCTTGAACTAACGGATCAACTTTTAACGCTGCTAACTGACGAAGCCATTCACGCATTAAACCAGCTCGGCCTTTTGGTGAATATCTGCGGTCGCCGGTAGCTTTGAATGAAGGACACATTGGACTACTGGTATCATAATTAAAACAAAGTCCGTTGCCATTACATTCCATGGCATTTTTAAAGCTGTCACGTACCTCAATGGCTATTTCACGGTCATAAGCGCCGCGTTTTGTTCCATCAACTGAGACTAGTTGCTCTTCGCTATGCAAAGGCGTGCAAATCTTGCCGGGGTTTATTTGGTTGTAAGGATCGAAAGCAGCTTTAATTTTCCGAAGCTCAGAGAACAGTTCTTGACCAAAAAACTCAGGACCATATTCAGAGCGGAAGCCCTTTCCGTGCTCGCCCCACATTAATCCTTTGTACTTGGCGGTAAGTGCTACTACTTGATCCGAGATCTCGCGCATAAGGATTTCTTGTTCAGGGTCGCATAAGTCTATGGCTGGACGAACATGTAATACGCCTGAGTCTACGTGGCCAAACATACCGTAATGCAAACCTTTACCATCAAGTAACTCTCTAAACTCTACGATAAAGTCGGCTAAATTCTCTGGTGGTACACAGGTATCTTCGGCAAAGGCTACCGGCTTAGCGCTACCTGCTGTGTTGCCTAATAAACCGACCGCTTTCTTGCGCATGTTGTAGATGGCATTAATGCTGGTTAAGTCATCACAACGTTGGAAACCAATAACACCTAGTTCGGTAACTCCCGTTTCCGATAGAGTCTCAACAAGATTAGTTATTTTTTGTTGTTGAATGGCTTCATCATTTTCGGCAAATTCAACAATGTTAATGCCCTGCATTTCTTGCTCGGGCACATCACTAATTAACTCTCTAACGCTGTCCCAAACAACATCTTGTTGCGCGAGGTTAAGTACTTTTGAATCAATAGTTTCAACTGATAAGGCTTGTGCCGCAACAAGGCTAGGAGCATGGCGTAATGCCGACTGAAACGAGTCGTATTTAACAGTGACTAAGGTTCTAAACTTGGGGATGGGTGTTAAGTCCAGTTTAGCCTCAGTGATAAACGCCAACGAACCTTCCGACCCACACAAAATACGGGTCAGATCCACACTATCTTCTTCAGGTGAATAGGCATTTTTTAGATCATAGCCGGTTAAAAAGCGATTAAGTTTCGGGAACTTCTCTTCGACAAGCGAGCGCATATCAACACAGGCGTGCTTAACCGCAGCATAAATATCAGTTAACGACTCTCGCTGCTGATCTAAGTGATCAACTCTGACTGGGTCAGTATCAATTTCTTCACCACTGGCCAAAACGGCTTTTAAGCCAATTACATGATCGCTGGTTTTACCGTATACCATCGAACCTTGACCAGAGGCATCGGTATTGATCATACCACCTAATGTAGCGCGATTACTGGTGGATAAATCGGGGGAGAAAAACAAACCGTGCTCTTTTAACACGCTGTTTAGTTGGTCTTTTACAATACCCGTTTCCACCCTAACCCAACGCTCTTCAACATTTAGTTCGATGACCTTGTTCATAAACTTAGATAAGTCGACTACGATACCTTCGGTTAAAGACTGGCCATTGGTTCCAGTACCACCGCCACGAGGGCTAAGTTTAATTGCTTGGAAAGTTGAAGCAGACGCTAAACGGCAGATCTGCTTTATGTCGTTGCTTGTTTTTGGGAAAATGACTGCTTGTGGCAAATATTGATAAACAGAATTATCGGTAGCGACCGCTAAACGACTGGCGTAAGAAGTTTGAATTTCACCAGAAAAAGCCGATTGTTCAAGCTTCGCTAGATAATCTAAATACAGAGCCTCAAGAGAATGCTGAGGGCTTAACTTAGGGATCATAAATCCGTTGTCCCACTCTAAGGTGTTAAAAATTGGAAGGATTATATCACGTGATCTAGTGCTTCAATACGTCTTTGATTGTAACAATGTGTTGTACTACTTTTTGTTTACTAGCTAGCTAGAAAGCAACGGGATTGAACGATGCGTAAGATAATAAGCTAGTGATAAACTACAAATATAGAGTCACTAGCTTTACCTGTTTATACCAATCGATGATTTTTTTCTGCTTGCTCAATATCCAATTGAGTCATTCTTTTTACTAACAATACAGCTCGTTGACCAACCGCTACCTTGTCATTAGGAAATACAATGGCTTTAGGACCGTTACTAATAACTACTCGTTCGCTTCCCTCTTTGGCAAGCTCATAACCTGTTTGGTAGTCAGTAAAGTTAGCTTGGCTTTGATTGAAGCTAAAGCAAAAATCATCTTGATGCTTGTTAACCACATCACTCACTTCAAACAAGATAGCTTTGTTAGCGTCGAATTCTAATGAATTTAACTGAATAGCACTAAGCAGTTGCTTCAGCGCAGAAACTAGTTGGTCTAGCTTACTTAAATCATTCTGACCAAAAGCATGAACTTTGCCTAGTTCAACGGTAAACGCTACAGCATTGTATTTAGCACTTGAATGATAGCTAAACGTTGATGCCGGCTCGTTAGAAAAAAGCACACAATCTATTCCACAAGATTGCAACAGCGCTAAACTCGATTTTTTCCAAGGCTTACCATGGGTAAAGGGATAAACGGCAAACTTTTCGTGTTTAGAACTTCTGATCGCGGTATGTAAATCTAGATGATAAACAGGTAAGTGCTGATAGCTTTTGTAGAAATTGTCTAAAAGAATTTCTAATTGATTAGCGCGCTCTACTTCATAGCAGCGCTCGTAATTTTTATGCTTACCTATAAACAAACGATTTAAGTTTACACTCAACTCTCTTTTAGCCTCAATCATCGCTGGAGGGTTACCAAGAATAACCAACAAGGGTTGGTCTAGTTCTATTTTTAAGGCAAAAATATCAGAAACCAATTGGTCTAAGCATTCTATTGGCGCAGTCTCGTTGCCATGTATTCCAGCAGACAACACAACTGCTCGACTAGATGTAGTCTCTTTAGGTTCGAATTGCAGTACACCAGGGGCTAATAACATCACCTTGATATTATTGGCTAACTCAAACCCAAAGGTATCAGCGTTTTGCGGAGAGTTTAAGGTGAACGCTAGCAGACCCTGTTGGAGTAAAGCTGTTTTCGCCACATCTTGTCCTTAGATTTAAAAGAAGTGGCCATTAGTATGCTAGTTTTTCACGTATAAAAAAAGGGAGACATTGTCTCCCTTTTTTAGCTAAGAACTAAGGTTCTTAGTTTGGCATAACTTTTTCAAGTTTCCAGATACGGTCTACGTAATCTTCAATAGAACGGTCTGAGTTAAACTTACCTACTGAAGCAGAGTTGATGATAGCCATCTTAGCCCACTTCTTCTGGTCACGGTAAGCTAGGTCTACTGCTGTGTACTGAGTGGTGAAAGACTCGAAGTCTGCCAATACTAGGTACGGGTCACCACCTTCTAGCAAGCTATGCTTGATTGAGGCTAGTTCACCTGGTGCGCCAGGAGTGAAGAAGTCTGTTTCTAACCAATCTAGAACAGCTTTCAACTCAGGGTTACCGTAGTAGTAATCCCATGGGTTGTAACCAGCAGCCTTAAGGGCTTTAACTTCATCACAATCCATACCGAAGATGAAGATATTTTCGTCACCAACTTCTTCACGGATTTCTACGTTTGCACCGTCCATAGTACCTAGAGTTAGGGCACCGTTTAGCGCGAACTTCATGTTACCAGTACCTGATGCTTCGTAACCTGCTGTTGAGATTTGCAGAGATACGTCACCCGCTGGGAATAGTTTCTCAGCTAGCGTTACACGGTAGTTAGGCATGAACACAACTTTAAGCTTGTCTTTTATGCGTGGGTCGTTGTTCACTTTATCTGCAACTTTATTGATTGCGTAGATAATGTCTTTAGCTAACTTGTAACCCGGAGCAGCTTTAGAACCGAAGATGAATACTTGTGGGCCCATATCGTAATCTGGGTTTTCAAGTAAACGACGGTAAAGTGCAAGGATGTGCAGAAGAGCTAAGTGCTGACGCTTGTACTCGTGTAGACGCTTAATAAGAACGTTGAACATTGCATCAGGGCTTACCTTGATACCACATAGCTCTTCGATCTTGTCAGCTAGTTCTACTTTCTTCTCGCGTTTAATCGCCATGAAGTTTTTCTGGAACTTAGCGTCATCTGCAAATTTAGCAGCACCTTTTAACTCGTCTAGTTTAAGCGGCCAATCAGTACCAACGGTTTCGTTGTACATGTTAGCTAGCTGTTCATTACAAGCAAGCAACCAACGACGAGGAGTCACACCGTTTGTTACATTTACGAAGCGTTCAGGCCATAGTTCGTAGAACTCTGGGAACAGATCTTCTTTAACCAACTCTGAGTGCATTGCTGCAACACCGTTAGTTTTGAAACATGTAACAACACA
Source organism: Agarivorans litoreus (assembly GCF_019649015.1). Lineage (NCBI taxonomy): Bacteria > Pseudomonadati > Pseudomonadota > Gammaproteobacteria > Alteromonadales > Alteromonadaceae > Agarivorans > Agarivorans litoreus. Next base: position 53,031 of record NZ_BLPI01000001.1, read on the forward strand.
TAGGTACGCCATGCGAACCATGCGAGTTTCACCTTCTTCAATAATAGAAAGGTGACGTTTCATTTCGTCGTTGCCTGGCCACTTAGCTTCAACTTCGTCTTCTAAGAAGCGACGGTTGATTTCATAAATGATTTCTAAGTGACGTGGAAGTACTTTTTCGAACAAGTACACAGCCCATTTTTCTAGCGCTTCTGGCAATAGAGTGTGGTTAGTGTATGCGAAAGTTTCTTTACAGATAGCCCACGCGTCATCCCATACCAAGCCTTCTTCGTCGATAAGAATGCGCATCAACTCAGGAATAGCAACTGTTGGGTGAGTATCGTTCAACTGAATAACAGCTTGCTTAGAGAATTGAGAGAAATCACTGTGGTTACGCTTGTAACGACGAATGATGTCTTTTAGTGAACAAGCACAGAAGAAATATTGTTGAATCAGACGAAGTTCTTTACCTGCTTCTGATTCATCATTTGGGTACAATACTTTAGATACAGCTTCAGCTTGAGACTTTTCAGCTTGTGAGTCGATGTAACCGCCAGCGTTGAATACGTCCCAATCAAAAAAGTCAGCAGCTTTAGATTCCCATAAACGCAAAACGTTTACAGTCTTAGCTTCGTAGCCAACTACAGGAATATCCCATGGCACACCTTTGATTTGACGACCAGCGTGCCAAACTTTGCGCATTTTACCATCTTCGCCAAATACAGTTTCTACGTAACCGTATAGAGGAACTTCTTGTACAGACTCTGGACGGCAGATTTCCCAAGGGTTGCCGTATTCGCGCCAGCTATCAGGACGCTCGATTTGACGACCGCCTTGAATTTCCTGACGGAAAAGACCGTGCTCGTAGTGGATACCGTAACCTACCGCAGGGTAGTTAAGAGTAGCCAAAGAATCGATGAAACAAGCAGCTAGACGACCTAGGCCACCGTTACCAAGTGCCATATCTGGCTCTTCGTCACAAATGTCGTTTACGTCTTTACCAAGATCTGCCAATGCATCACGTGCAGCGCCAAAAACGCCTACGTTGTGCATGTTGTTCACTGTTAAACGACCCATCAAGAATTCAAGTGATAGGTAGTGAACCGCACGAGAATCTTTCTCAGCATTCGCTTTAGAGGTTTCAGTTAAGCGTTCGAAAACCAACTCGTTTACTGCTGCACAAGTGGCTTTCCACCAAGCTTGATTATTTGCACGAGCTTCGTCAGTACCACAAGTACTGCGAAGATGTTTAACGATAGCATCTTTAAACTGATCTTTTGATAACGCTACTGTGTTTGTTGCTTTTGCCTTTTTAGCGGCCATGTGAATTTCCTTTGTATCTAACCTTTGTGGTGACATCTTCCAACGTAGCATTCGATGGTTAACCGAACAACAAATGCTACAAAAGACTGTATGTGCTCAAAAATCCGAGCTCATGTTACCGATGCGGAACGATATTATATACGTTCTACATCACATTTAGGTAAAAAAGCCTCTCTCAAGACTAAATTTTTATGCATTTTTTGGAAAAAATGCTTTTTCACTCAAAGAACCGAAATGAAGTGTAAAGAAAACGCGCGAAAAGCCCAGCATTTGAAAATGCTTTCATAAGTAAATCGGAAGCAATCTTGATCGCAATCAATTAATACGGGGCTTTTAGCCAAAATCGTTCAATATATAGGCACAAAGCATTGTAATGGCTTTTTGTAACAAAACTATTACAGAACTTGCAAATTGAAGCAGTTGGCATACGTTTTCAATCGTATTTTATGCACAAAAAAAGGGTATTTATTCAACACCCTTCGATCGGCACTTATAGATTATAGACCAGCTTTTGCCAAAGCTGCAGAAACAATTGTTTGAGCTTCTTGTTCAATTAGGGCCAAATGCGCCTCACCTTTAAAGCTTTCCATATAGATTTTATAGATTGCTTCTGTCCCAGAGGGACGAGCAGCAAACCAGCCATTCTCGGTAACAACTTTTAGTCCACCAATTGCGGCACCGTTACCTGGTGCAGCAGTTAACTTGGCGGTAATCGTTTCACCAGCTAGGGTTTCTGCTTCTACCATTGCTGGATCTAGCGCACTTAACACTGCCTTTTGCTCAATGCTTGCGGGCGCATCGATTCGTTTGTAGCTAGGCTCGCCAAACTGCTCAACAAATCCTTGATAATGCTCTCCCGGATCTTTGCCAGTAACGGCAATAATTTCTGCAGCGAGTAAAGCTAGTATGAATCCGTCTTTGTCGGTACTCCATACACCACCATCTTTACGTAGGAATGAAGCACCAGCACTTTCTTCTCCACCAAAGGCTATGCTGCCATCGAATAAGCCGTCTACAAACCATTTAAAACCAACAGGTACTTCTTTAAGCTCACGATCTAAGCTAGTTGCAATGCGATCAACCATTGAGCTTGATACTAATGTTTTACCAATTGCCGCATCTGCGCCCCATTGGCTACGGTGCGAATACAAGTAGTTAATCGCCACTGCCAAGTAGTGGTTTGGATTTAATAGTCCACTGCTCTTTGTAACAATGCCATGACGGTCATAGTCTGGATCGTTGGCTACAGCTACATCAAATTTGTCCTTAAGTGCAATTAAGCTAGCCATCGCATAAGGAGATGAACAATCCATGCGGATCTTGCCATCCTTATCTAAGGTCATAAAAGAAAAGGTTGGGTCAACACGATCGTTTACTACTTCGATGTCTAAACCATAGGTTTCTGCAATCACAGACCAATACGCAATGCCGCTGCCACCTAGCGGGTCAACACCAATTTTAACTTTCGCTTTAGCAATTGCGTCCATGTCTAACACGTTTGCTAAGTCATCAACATAAGGCTTAATGTAGTCAATTGCGACAATAGAAGGTTTAGCAATTGCTTTGTCATAAGCAATACGCTTTACATCTTTTAAGCCATTAGCCAGAATTTCATTGGCGCGGTCTTGAACCACTTTTGTTACGTCACCATCAGCTGGACCACCGTTTGGCGGATTATATTTAAAGCCACCATCTTCTGGCGGATTATGTGAAGGAGTAATCACTACACCATCTGCTTGTTCTTTACCTAAACGGTTGTAAGCCAAGATCGCATGTGATATCACAGGCGTTGGAGTGTAACCTAAGCCTTCTTGGTAGCGCACTTCTACTCCGTTTGCCGCAAAAACCTCAATGGCCGAACAAAAAGCTGGCTCTGATAAAGCGTGGGTATCTTTACCTATATATAAAGGACCCGTAGTTCCTTGAGCCAAACGATACTCTGCAATAGCTTGGCTTACTGCCAAAATATGGTTTTCGTTAAAGGCTTTTTTGCTAGAACTACCACGGTGACCAGAAGTACCAAATGCCACTTGTTGCTCTCTAACTGATACGTCTGGTTCTAACAGATAATAGTCGGCAACTAAACGTGGAATGTTTGCAAGATGCTCAGCCTGAGCTGGCTTACCTGCTAAAGGGTGAATAGCCATTAATAGCTTCTCCGATGCTTAAGTTTAAGATAAATAGTTAGACCGCTTCACATAAGCGTTCAATTTGAAATTCATGTAAGCCCATTTCACTAGCAACATGCTGAAGAATGTGGCGTTTACGAGCTGTGTTAGTATTAGTAATAACCCAATAAGGGCTGCTAGGAATTGCTTGTGGCTTGCTGGTTTTTCCAGAGGCCAATAATAGGTCTTTATCTTGTGAGAAGTATTCGCGTTTACTTCCTTTTAAGACACAAGCTTTAGCGAATCGCTTTCCATCTATAGCATGCAGACCAGAAAGCAAAGATAAGAAACGTTTTGTAGAACTGCCCGCCTCAGATATTTCTGCAAAGTTGAAGTAATCCATCAAGTCAGCGATTGGGGAAGCGACATCAGTATCAGATGTTAAAGGGGACTGTTCAACAGTAATCGCTTCTTCAACTCTTTCATCTATATTGTCTTCACCGACTGTATCAACCTTATCAGTTATGCTTTTTTGGTCATCAACTTCAAGTAGTCGTCTAAGAATGTCTGAGGCGCTTTCACCAATGTGTTTAGTTTGGCTGGCAATGTATAAATACAAATCTTCTTCAATTTCTATTGTTTTCATCGTTTCTTTCTAGGATTGCAAAGCTCGTAACATAACTAATTATTATACATAGCAACGCTAATAACTCACCAACAATCCGAATTAGATCCTTCGAAAGACTAATTAGTGAACAAAGAAATGGCTTTCAAATACTTGTAGTAATAGAGCTGCAAAGGCAGACTAACAATTTTGTGACAATTTCGGAGCTAGTTTGTTGGAGCTACATTATAAAGAACAGGGGCAAGGCTACCCTATCCTGCTCATTCACGGGCTATTTGGCAGCCTGGCTAATTTAGGAATGTTAGCAAAACGCCTTACGGAATTATCTTATCGAGTAATAAGCGTTGATACCTTGAATCATGGTTTGTCTCCTCGCTCAGATTTGATGGACTACCAACATCAAGCAAAAGCGATTAAAGCCTTATGTGACAAGTTGGATATTTCCCACTGCGCCATTGTTGGCCACTCCATGGGTGGCAAAATAGCAATGGCTACTGCGCAGCTTTACCCTGATTTAGTTAGCACCTTAGTTGTTGGCGATATCGCTCCTGTGGCTTATCAACACAACCATACAGCCGTTTTCTCTGGCCTAAATAGCTTTGATCCTAAAGATATCAGCTCACGTAATGAGGCAGACGAACTACTTACAAAACACGTGCAAGAACTAGGCGTGCGGCAGTTTTTACTAAAATCGTTAGCCAAAACAGACCAAGGCTGGCAGTGGCTGTTTGATGTACAACGATTAGAACTATGCTATAGCAACATTATTGGATGGAAAGAGTTTGCTCGTTATAACGGCCCATGTTTATTTATAAAAGGTGAAAAATCCGACTACATCATGAGTGAACACCAACCAATTGTTATTCAACAATTCCCTCGAGCAGAACTAAAGATGATCGCCGGAACTGGGCATTGGTTACATGCTGAAAAACCTGCAATTTTTAACCGTCTAACTGAGCAGTTTTTAGCCAAGCATATTTAACACCCCGCTGTGCTTTATGATATAGTGCGCGTCGAATTTTTATCTCAAGGATAGTGATGTTCGCAAAGCATATAGATCTTATTGAAAGCCTAGCGCTAAATGTAGGCTTCGTTATTCTATTTTTCTTTATCGGCATGGCTATTCAAGACGTATTGAAAAAAGGCAATGTACCTCCTTTCGGCCGAGCGATTGTATGGCTAGTATTATTTTTGGGGTGTGCAGGCTTTATTGCAAAAGGGCTAATTCAGCTATCTTGGGAAGGCAGCGGCTTAGCTTAGACGGTTGTTTTATAATTAATGGCAAAACAAAATACAGATCGAACAACTATTGATCTATTCGCCGGTGAAAAAAGAGTTGGAAGACCAAGAACCAACCCTTTAGAGCGAAAAGATCAATTAAAAACCAATAAGCGCAACCAGCTAAAACGCGATCGTGCAAATGGGCTTAAAAGAATCGAGTTGAAAGTTGAGCAACCTCTCTTTGAGAAGTTAAATCAATTAGCTACTGAGTCAGGCATAAGCCGCAGTGAGTTAATCGAAAAAATGCTGAACAAGCAAGTCAGTCAATTTTCAACAAATCAATAGTTTGTATTACAGGTAACATTTATGGCGAGTGTAGGAATATTTTTTGGTAGCGACACCGGTAACACCGAAGCTGTTGCGCAAATGATTCAAAAAGAACTAGGTAAAAAGCTGGTTGAAGTAAAAGACATAGCCAAGTCTTCTAAAGAAGATATTGATGAATTTTCATTAATACTGCTAGGTATTCCCACCTGGTATTACGGTGAAGCGCAATGTGATTGGGATGATTTTTTCCCAGACCTAGAACAAATCGATTTTTCAGAGAAACTAGTTGCGATATTTGGTTGTGGTGATCAAGAAGATTACGCTGAGTACTTTTTAGACGCCATGGGTACTATCAACGACATTGTAGTAAACAAAGGTGCTACTGTTGTGGGTCACTGGCCAATTGAAGGCTATGACTTTGAAGAGTCAAAAGCGCTTGCTGACGATGCACATTTTGTTGGCTTAGGTATCGATGAAGATCGCCAACCAGAGCTAACTCAAGAGCGTGTTAAAGCCTGGTGTAAACAAGTATATGAAGAAATGTGCTTGGCTGAATTAGCAGACTAAATTTTACTGGGCGAAAGCCCAGTTTTTGGTTCTAGCCCTCGTATAGTTGGCTAAGTTTATGCTTAACTTAGTTCAGAGGGAGAGCAAATTGTATAAATACTTATTATTAATACTCATTGGGATATCCAGTGGAATTAGAGCTGATGTTTGGTTTTATGAAGACCAACAAGGCGTCATGCACTTTGCCCAAGAAAAAAAAGGCTCCAAATGGCGTTTATTGATGCGAACGCCAAAATCTCTTGATCCTCCAAAAGCCAAATTATTACCACAACTAGCGCCTAGTGAGCGTCCTTACCACCAATTAATTGTAGATAGTGCTAAGCGTCATAAACTTGACCCTGCTTTAATACATGCAGTTGTTGCCACAGAGTCTAACTATCGACACGATGCGGTTTCCCGTGCCGGTGCTATGGGCTTAATGCAGCTAATGCCGGCGACTGCAGAGCGATTTTCTGTTACAGATCCTTTCATACCAGAGCAGAATATAGAGGCTGGTAGCCGCTACTTGCGATGGTTACTAGACGAATTCGAATCACTGCAACTTGCACTAGCGGCTTACAACTCGGGTGAAAACACAGTTAAGCGTTATGGCTTTACTGTTCCACCGTATAAAGAAACACAAAACTACGTAACCAAAGTTATAGAACGCTACAAAAAAAACTTAAGCCTCATTCAGTAATGCATTCAAGCGACTTGCTTTAACTCTGGGCGAAACTGCCGCTTAAGTCGAATATATAGCTTACGTTTTATAACCGCGACAACTTTGCCCTTCTCGTCAAATACCTCTGTTGACACTTCAGGCTCAAATTTTTCTCCTGAAGCAGCAGCTTTAACAATGGAACTAATGAATGTTTTATCTAACTGAAACTTTGCAAACACCTTCCCGCGACCGGGCGTTACAAACTTAATCGATGCTTCACTGTCCCATATATGGTATTGATTGCCTAAAATGGCCATTAGCATCAAAGGATAAATAGGATCCGTCATTGCAAACATAGAACCGCCAAATTGACTTCGGTTAGCGTTCTTATTCCACCACCTAAATGCCAACCGAACCTGACAATCGTGAAAATCTTCGCTTAGTCGAGTAATTCTTATCCCTGAGCCCCAAAATGGGGGCCACAGGTTTAAGATAACTTTCGCAACTCCAGCTTTTTTTAATAATATATCCATAGGCTAAACTGGTCAGACATGTTAGAGGTAGGTTAATAAATATTTAACTGGGCTACAAGTTTTCTTATCGAGCTTTCTGTTTGTCTTGTAAATCCGTATACTACTTGCAGTTTTGGAATGAATAACAGCAAGGGAAAAAATTTCACCTATGTCTGATAATAATCTAGCTCTAAAAAAAGCAGGCCTTAAAGTGACCTTGCCCAGAATGAAAATTCTAGAGCTACTACAAACGCCGAACAATCAGCATATTAGTGCTGAAGATTTATACAAGCTTTTAATCGACCAAGGCGAAGAAATCGGTTTAGCTACAGTTTATCGTGTATTGAACCAATTTGATGATGCAGGTATTGTTACCCGTCATCACTTTGAAGGTGGTAAATCAGTATTTGAATTGAATAGTCAACACCACCACGACCATTTAGTGTGTTTAGATTGTGGTAAAGTTATAGAGTTTAACGATGAAACTATTGAGCAAAGACAAAAAGATATTGCTCAAGAAAATAATATTAAACTCACCAACCATAGCCTTTATTTATACGGCAACTGCACCAAAGCAGACTGCGAAAGCCGCGAAGACTAGTTTCTAAAATACAGGTGATTCACTCACCTGTATTTACTTTCCTGAGTAGCCCCATCGCTCAACTAAATCGTTTTCTACACCAATGTGATCTAAAATTCGCGATGTTACATGCTCAAGCAAATCTTGAATGGTCTCTGGCTTATGATAGAAACCAGGGTTAGCTGGCAGTATATCCACCCCCAACTTAGCTAACTTAAGCATGTTTTCTAAATGGATCGCCGAGAAAGGCATTTCTCTAGGCACCATTATCAACTTACCTTTCTCTTTAATAACCACATCTGCCGCTCGCTCAATCAAATTATCTGAAAGCCCCATAGCTATAGAGGCTAACGTCCCCATACTACAAGGACAAACAACCATGATTTTAGGTGCAGCTGAACCAGAAGCAACAGGGGAAAACCAATCATTTTTGCCTGGCACAATAATTTGTCCAGATTCAGCCTTAAACCGTTCTTGCAAAAATGTTTGCGCTTTATCTGAATTATTTGGCCACTGCTCGTCAACCTCTGTAGCTAGAACAACTTTTGCTGCACTGGAGACCAGCAAATGAATAGTAAACTGCTTTTTAACTAGTTGCTCTAATAAACACAGCGCATAAGGCGCTCCCGACGCCCCAGTAATAGCTAAAGTAATCTCTTTTTTTTTCATATTCTTAATGATGATTAACTCGTTGTTATAGATCGCGAAACATCCAAGGAATGTAATTATTAAGTCTATGGAATAAACTTTAAAGTGATTGTAGCGGGATTAACTGTGCTTAGCGACTTGTTATGAACAATCAACCATTTATAAATCTGTGACTATTTACTACAATTACTTAAAGGATTAATCAATCTTGGCCTATGTCTAAAACGGAAATACCCACTCAGTCATTACAAGTAGGACATTACATCAGCCTTCCTCTAGGGTGGACAGCACACCCTTTCATGCGAAATAGCTTTCTCATAAAAACTAATGAGCAGCTTATGGTTGTAAAATCCTTAGGATTAGAACTCATAGAAGTGGTTCCTAGTAAGTCTAAAATAACGACTCCGACTCCCAACCTAAATGATACGATTGAAGAGAACACAGCGGAAGTCACTAATGCTGACCCAGACCAAGCTTGGCTAAATGAACTTAGAGATGGGCAGAAGCGTGCAAACAAGGCCTATTTACAAAATGCAGAGAACTTCCGTTTAGCACTAACTAAGTTTACCAGTAAACCTGAAGAGGCTTATTACAGTATCTTTGAACAAGTGAATATTACCCTACAAATGATGTTCAAATCTTCAGCAGCCCACAGTGTGTATGTAAGTTTGGAACCTAGTAGTGATGAAGATATTTTCTTTCATAGCGTAAACGTTGCCGTGCTCTCGATCTTAGTCGCCAAAAACCTTGGTTTTACCCAAAAAGAATGCCAGCACCTATGCATAGCAGCGATGATTCACGATATTGGCGAATTGAAGGTACCTCAACAGATACGCAGAAAACCAACAGAATGGACTCAGGCAGAGCAGAATTTTTATCAAACTCATCCAAAATTTAGTGCCGAACTCATTAAAAAAGCAGGCTCTTTTCCCAAAGAAGTTTTACCCATAGTAGTAAACCATCATGAACGCCTTGATGGCTCCGGCTATCCTCAAGGGTTAAAAGCTAAGGCTCTAAGCAAAGAGACACAACTTCTAGCAATCGTAGATGCCTTTGAACATTTATGCGCCCCTTTACCTAATCAAAAGCGTATGACCCCACAAGAAGCTTTTGCTTTCCTCTACAAAAGTGCCGACACCAAATACAATAAACTCTACTTAGAACAGCTAATGAATACACTTGGAATTTATCCACCAGGTTCAATTGTGAGTTTATCAAATAGCAGCTACGCGATGGTTATGTCTAGCAATCCTAAAGAGAAATTAAAACCAAGAGTGTTACTGTTGGACAAAGGAAAAAATTTCTCCAATGCAAGTATTCTCGATTTGGCTAAAGAAGAGTTGAAAATCAACAAAACAGTAAAATGGGAAGATGTACCCGCTAGCCTGGTAAAGAACTTCGATCCTAAACTACGTAGCTGTTACTTTTTCGACCCTGAACAGTGACACTTCACTAAATACCAATCAAAAAAAAGCCCGATAATTCGGGCTTTTTTGCATTTTTTTTAACTATAAATTGGGGGCATCTTTAATACCCTTAGCTTTCTCTCTCAAGCCTTGTAACATTACGTAGAATACCGGCACTAAACACGTTCCCACAATTGTGGCCGCAATCATGCCTCCCATTACTGCGTATCCAAGGGAAACTCGACTTGCAGCTCCAGCTCCAGTTGCAATAACAAGAGGAATAACACCAAGAATGAAAGAGAACGCTGTCATCAATACAGCTCTAAAACGTAGCCGAGCCGCTTTAACCGCAGAGTCTCGAATACTCATTCCCCCTTCACGTAGCTGCTTTGCAAATTCCACAATAAGAATTGCGTTCTTACACGCCAAACCTATCAACAATACTAAGCCAATTTGGGTATACAAGTTTACATCTGAACCCATAATCCAAATGTAAACAAATGCACCTAGTATCGCGATAGGAACAGCTAACATAACCGAGATAGGCACAGTCCAACTTTCATATTGAGCAACTAAGAATAAATAGGTAAATATTAATGCCAAAGTAAAAATGAACGGCGCTAAGTTACCTGCCTTAAGTTCTTGGTAAGTTTGACCAGACCACTCGTACGTATAGCCTGCTGGGAAGGTTGTGTCAGCAATCCTCTTCACTGCATCAATGGCTTGACCAGAACTAAAACCAGGTGCTGGGAAAGCATTCATCTTAACTGCGCCGTACAAGTTGAACTGGTTGATATACTCAGGCCCTAGCTTTGGCTCAACTTGAACTAAGGTATTGAGAGGGACCATTTCATCAAACTTGTTTCGAATGTAAAACCGGGCTATATCCTGTTCAGAATCGCGGAACTCTGTTTCGGCCTGCATGTTTACCCGGAACACTTTACCAAATCGGTTAAAGTCATTCACATACATAGAGCCAAGCATGGTTTGCAATGTTGTAAAGATACTACTTAACTGGACACCCTGTACTTTTGCTTTTTGGCGGTCTACATCTACGAATAGTTGCGGAACGTCAGCTCGATAAGTACTAAAGGCCGCAGTGAGATCGGGGTTGCTTGCTGCCTCTATGGCAGTAGCGCGCATAACACTTGCAAGTGACTCTGGTGAACGGCCTAAGGTATCTTGAATGTAGAATTCAACACCCGATACCGTGCCTACTCCAGGTAAAGCAGGTAAAGAAAAACCAACAGCTTGTGCTTCGTTGTAACTGGCCAATACTCCGTTAGCTCTTTGGACTATATTAGATTCAATTAATGCAGGGTCTGTTCGCTCATCCCAATGAGAAAGAATTACAACCATCAAGCCGGCATTAGAAGAAACTGCACCAGAAATAATCGAATAGCCGCTTGCTGAAATTACGTTGGTTACGCCATCCATTTCATTTAATTCGTCCACCATTCGGGATACGACTTCTTTAGTACGGTTAATCGACGCACCATTTGGCAGTTGAACATCAATGAAAAAAGCTTTCTTATCTTCAGTGGGCACAAAACCAGAGGGAAGTGATGTTGCCAAATACCCCGTTGCACCTATAAGTAAAACGTAGACTATTCCGACAATAGAAAGTTTTCGTACCATTCCACTTACAAAACCACTGTATTTACCAGTGACTTTATCAAAGTGTTTGTTAAAGAAAGCATGAAAACCTTTTTCATGAACTTTAGGTGTTCTCAATAACGAGGCACATAACGCCGGGCTTAACGTTAAAGCATTGACAGATGAAATTAGTACCGAGATACAAATTGTAATCGAAAACTGGGCATACATTTGACCGGTAATACCAGGCATTACAGCTGTAGGTGCAAATACTGCTAGTAGCACCAAGGTAGTGGCAACAACCGGACCTGTAACCTCTTGCATAGACTTGGTGGTTGCTTCTACAGCATTCAAACCTTCGTCTTGCATTAAACGCGTAGTGTTTTCAACAACTACAATGGCATCATCGACCACAATACCAATCGCGAGAATTAACGCGAATAAAGATACGGTGTTAATGCTCATGCCGGTAGCAAGCAAGAAAGCAAAAGTACCAACTAAAGATACCGGTATAGCAATGGCTGGGATCAGCGTTTGTCGAACATCTTGCAAGAAGATATAAACAACAAAAATAACCAAGGCGATTGCGATGAGAAGTGTTTCCAACATTTCATCTATCGACGTTTCAACGAATTCGGTAGTGTCGTACAACACTTTGTAATCCATATCTTCGGGAAACTGCTCACTTAAGCGCGTTATCTCTTCCCTAACACCTTTAGCTACTTCTAAAGCATTTGCTCCACTTGCTTGATAAATAAATAGTAAGGCCGAATCTTGATTGTCTAATTTAGCTTCAGCATCGTAGCTAGCTGCGCCAAGTTCTATACGAGAAATGTCTTTTAAATAAACTGCACTTCCATCAGGGTTTGAGCGAACGATAATTTCTTCAAACTCTTCTGGATGACTTAAACGCCCTTTCGTAGATAAGGTGTACTGAAACTGCTGGTCGCGCGGCACGGGGGCTGCACCAATTCGACCAGCGGCAACTTGAATATTCTGCTCTTGAATAGAGGTTATTGCATCTTCAACGGTAACACCTAAACTGGCCATACGATCTGGGTTTAACCAAATACGCATCGAATAGTCCATGCCACCGATAATGCTTACTTTAGATACCCCATTTACCCTAGCAAGGTTATCTTTAATATTGATCCCCATGTAGTTATTTAAGAACAGGTTATCTAAAGATTCATTTGGTGAAACTAGGTTAAGCATCATCAAGATATTTGGATCTTGTTTTTCTACTTTCACTCCATTTCGTTGAACTTCGGAGGGAAGTCTGGGCATAGCTTGTTGAACACGGTTTTGCACGTTTACCTGCGCCATATCAACATTGCTGCCCACTTCAAAAGTCACGTTTAGGCTATAAGAGCCATCATTCGCACCTTTTGACTCCATGTAGATCATGTTTTCTACACCGTTTACTTCGGCCTCAATAACCTTAGCGACGGTATCTGCAACAACCTCCGCGCTAGCTCCTGGGTAACTGGTGGTGACTGAAACCATTGGAGGAGAAATATTGGGGAACTCAGCAATTGGCAATACCGGTATCGACAAAAAGCCAGCCAATGTTAAAACGATAGAAATAACAAAGGCAAACTTGGGTCGATGAATAAAAAACTTACTAATCATCACCGACTCCTTAGGACTGGGTATCAGAGAATGGTTGAATAGTATCCATTTCGTGATCGACTTCCGCACCTATACGCGCTTTTTGCAGGCCTTCTGTGATAACTAAATCACCCTTTTCTAAGCCTTTTTCTACTTGCCAATCAATGCCATAGCGTTCGCCAAGTTCTACATTTCGACGGGTAACAATATCTTTTTTATCAACCGTTAGTACATAGCGTCCCTGTTGGTCCTCTTGAACGGCCCGCTGCGGAATTAACATTACTTCCTGTTGCTCAGGCGACTCGATGATTACTGTTACGTACAAACCCGGTACGATAATATGTTCTTTATTCGGAAACTCTGCACGGATGGCTAAGGTACCAGTTGTGGCATCAACTCGGTTATCAACAAAATCCATTTTACCGATCTCGTCAAATAACGTGCCATCAGGAAACTTAATTTTCACTGGGAATTCGTTCAGTTTAAACGGTGTAGTTACAGATTTGTGCGCCCGTTGCGCTTCAATGAGCACTTTTTCCGGTAGTTGGAAGTTAACCCAAACAGGCTCCATTTGAACCAAGTCCGCCAGTTTTGTTTGATCGGGCGAAATAAGGTCACCAGTGAATACAGCAGCGCGACTAATACGACCGGTAAACGGCGCGTAAATCTTGGTGTAACCAAGTTCTAGTTTGGCATTGTCCAACTCGGCATTTGCACTTTGTAAAGACGCAGCCGTTTGCAGTTTACGAGATAATAGATTGTCGTAATCAGATTGGCTAATGAAGTTATCTTTAATCAAGCCTTCACCGCGTTTAAAATTGAGAACAGCGGTGTCGTATGCGGCCTTAGCTTGGGCTACTAAGGCCTCAGATGCTTTAACTGCTGCGTCATATTGAGCTGGGTCGATTTCAAAAAGTAATGCCCCTTCCTCAACAACGCTCCCCTCTTCAAAATTAGTCTTTAGTAAGTTACCGCGAACTTTAGATTTAATGGTGATATCTTGAGTAGATTCTGTTCTGCCTACAAATTCTCTACTTGGTGTTACTTGTTTCATCGCAACTTCAAAAACTTTAACGTTAGCTTTCACAACTGGCGGAGGAGGTGGTGCGGTATCACACGCACTTAAAAATGAAAGTGAGGCAAGCGTAAGGCCCAAGACCTTTGCCACACGCGCTACAACAGGTGTGCGGTTCATAAACATTCCTTGTAAATTTTTGTATACCGAGTAAACCATTACTAATCATAGTCCTAATGTGGGAGCATGAAAACCAAAGGAGCCATTTTTGCACCACATTTTTCTAAATATTAAACAACAGCTTACTCTGTATACAAGGTTCGTTTCTATTTCCTGTATATGCAAGGTTTTGATACCATCCTTTTATAACTTGTTTTATGAGCTTAACATGCAGTTTCAAAAGATAGACAAAGCCTTATATCAACAACGATCGCGCTATACTTATTTGGGTATTTCCGGCTTATTGATTTTGTTCACCTTGTTTTGGTCAAGCCTATTTATTGCCTTGTTTTCGAAGGGTTCTGATAACTTTTATCTCAACCTAATGGGTGTGGTAGCAGCAGTGGTTACCATTATCCCTATCGTATTAACGCTGAAAGAGAGAGCATGGTTTTATGAGGTCATGTATGTTTGGCGTTTAAAGCAAGAACTCAACAAAATTAACCGTAAGATGGCAGCTTTAGTTAACGCCATGAATAAAGGTGATAAAACAGCTTTCGAAATCGTTAAGTTTTCCTATTTGGGTAGCCGTCAAATTTGGGAGTTAGATGACAATACCCTTATGCTTAACGAATTAAGTATTTCAGAGAAAAAGCTTGAGCAGCAAGCGGAACAGTTTAATCTGAACATAGATGCTAACAACTACTCCAGCAGCGCGTTAACAAAATATTGAGCCTATTTTAACCAAGCAGTGTTAAAGCTATACATCAAGCTTTTAGATGGAGACAAGTATGCCCATCTACCAAGATCGGTGAAATTGATTTGTCTTCTGCAAAAGCCTTTTTGAGCGAACCGTCAAGTACCAACTTATCACCCACTTCTGCCTGTTTATCAATTAACTCTGCCGGGTAAGCCCACAAATTGCAATTAACTGCATGCTGTTGATCCGACAGATCAGTAGAAACTTGTAACTTCAAATAGCTCTGATTGTTTATACTCTTTCGCAAAGAGGACTTTCCAACAATTTCACCAACCAAAGTGACCTTGTTCCAATAGAGTTGAGAAGGCGCTCCAACAAAACTCACTTGTTCAACTTCAATCGCGCTGGTGATAGAGCCTTTGCTGTCTTTTTGGTTTTTTAAGTGCCCGCTGATCACTACACCATCACCCGCTTTGGCATACTGCTTAATTCTTTCGGCTTGCTCACCTCGGGCATTAAGCTGAAATACTTCTATTTGCTCTTTACCACTTCCTTTGGGCTTTCGCTTGAACAATACTTCAAACTGAGTAATGGCAGTCCCATCACTAAAGTAGCGAAGAGTAATTTCCTTAGACACAATGTTGCCTAGAATTTCTACCGATGAGCGACAGATTACTTGCAAAAACTTTTCTCCACCTGAAGCCTTTAAAGGCATTGTTTAGTAAACTTATGCTACAACAAAGTAGCAACAGAACCTCATTATGAAATACCCGTGCCGATTAGACAAATTCCTTTCTAAAGCCGCTCACATTTCTCGAAGCGAGGCAAAAAAGTATATTAGAAACAAACGGGTAAATGTAAATAATTATAAAAACATTAATGCTCAATTAAGTATCCATACGGGTGATAGAGTAAGCTTGGATGGTAATGAGTTAAGCCTAACCACACACCAGTATTTCATGTTAAATAAACCGCTGGGCTATGTAAGTACAGAGGCCGAAGCAAATCACCCTAGCGCTTTATCCTTAATTGACTCACCACGAAAAATTCACGCCGCAGGCCGATTAGATATAGATACTTCTGGCTTATTACTACTCACTAGCGATGGTCAATGGTCGCATAAGGTAACTAGCCCAAATAGCAATAAGTTCAAACACTATCGTGTAACCTTAGCTGAAGCGATCAGTGATGATGAATTACGTAAACTTGAACAGGGCATATTGTTACGAGGCGAAGACAAACCCACTACCCCAGCCAAAACTGCACGACTTTGTCAGACCGAGTTCATATTGAGTATTAGCGAAGGCCGTTACCATCAAGTCAAACGTATGTGCGCAGCATTGGGCAACAAGGTCATTGCCTTACACCGTGAAAAAATTGGTGAAGTAACGCTAGATCAAGCTCTAAAACCAGGTGAGTATAGAGAGCTTAGTGAAACAGAAATTAGATGTTTTACCTAACCCCACCAAACTAACTCTCACTCATGGATGCATAATCAACTACTCGATTACGCCCATTGTTTTTAGCAACGTACAACGCCTTGTCAGCCTGCTTATAGAGTTTGGCAAAACTGCTATCTTTTTCACTCTGAGTAATTCCAAAACTACAGGTAAAACCGGGCGTTACCTTAGCTTGCTCAAAGGCTAAACGTAATCGCTCTGCTAAGTTAGCAGCTTGTGTTACATCAGTCTCTGGTAACAACATGATAAATTCCTCCCCGCCCCAGCGTGCGAGTAGATCTATTTCTCGTTTCAACTTATTAATTGTTTCTACCAGACGAATTAAACATAAATCACCAGTATCGTGCCCAAATTCGTCATTTAGTTTTTTAAAATGATCAACATCTATCATCATAATCGAAAAACACGAGCCATTTCGGTCACTGCGGCTTTGTTCCAGAAAAACCCTATCTTCAAAATAGCGACGATTTGCTGCACCCGTTAAGGGGTCAGTATTGGCAAGTTGTTTTAATTTACTTTCCAAGGACTTTTGAGCACTAATATCAATACTTGAACAGACAAAGTTATGTAATTTGTTTTGCCAATAAACAGCAGTTACCGTCATTTGTTGAAATGATGTAACGCCGTTATTACTCTGAAGAGCCACCTCACCTAACCAACTGCCTTGCTTCGCAGCAATTTGAAGAACTTCATCAAATAGAATATCAGAGCGACCAAAGTCAGTAAGCTTTTTGCCAATCATTTGTTCTACATCTACCCCTGCTTTCTTAGCCAGATACTTGTTAACTTGTAATATCTCGCCCTGCGGGTTAGTAACGGCTTGAGAAAACTCGCCTTCAAAAGCAGCCTCTCTTAATGCATTTAGCTCTTCTACCACAGATTTTTCACGGCGAATCATTTCTGTTAAATAAGCAGCTATAAAACAACCTATCGTCGACACCACGTAAGCTACGGCTATAAACACTAACCAATGCCTGCTATCTGACGCTAAATCGCCATAAGAGATATACAAAAAGGCCATATTACGTTCCTGACCATTATTATCATCAAGAACAGACGTGAACATTAGTCCACTACCAACATTATATGGAGAGGCAACTGCTCTGTAGGGCGTGTTAGTAAAATAACTGCTAAGTGATGAGAAGCTTAACTTTCCCACTAACTCTGCTAATTTTTTCGAGGTGGACTGACTAGTTTCACCTTCGATAAGGATATCGTCGCTCGTATAGATAATGGCTCTCTCTACTAACTGAGGACGTCCAACAAAATGCACGGTCTTATTAATCGCCTTTTGATCATATTCGTTAACCATCCACCCTACTAATTTTGACCATTTATCAAATACTGGAATATATAATACGTAAAAGGTTTGCTGAATGTCTGGATCAAAAATGGACTTAGCGTAAACAACTCCTTCATCTCCCCATAACAGCTTCGCAAAATAATTTTTCACAAAAGGATTAGTTTTAGCTCCCCATTCTAGTTTATGACCAGTACTTGCTTGGACCAACGCGAGATCAACGCGTCCATCTCGGTGAATATAATAAAAATCACCTTCTAAATTCACATCACGAGCGATCCTTTGCCATTCTGTAGCGAGCGTGACCAAGGTTAACTCAGATTCATCATTAACGTAGTTAAGTAACCCTAGAGTTCGGGTTAACAGTGAAAGGCGTTGCGACAACAGGCTTATTAAATGCTTGTTAGCAGTCTTAAATCCGCCAAAAGACAACTCTACTTCTTCTACAATCTGATTTTTTATAGTCTGGTAACGATGAAAGATCACCGTAGCAAACAGCAAGGTCACCAACAAAGTCCAAAAGCTTGCTTTCTTTCGCCACGAAATGTTTGTTTTAAGAAAATGTAAATTCAAGTGCGCACTTTAAGATCTATTTGAATACACCCCATTATTAAACAACTTAAGCAGTTTTGCTCTGGAAAACTACAGCAATTTTGGAAAAAACAAACAATAAATCAAATAATATGAAATTGAATATTCATACTTGAATGCTTAACGGGCTACTAGGATACTTAGCAAAAAACAACAAGGTAAATACATGACTGATTTTCGCTTTCATCCTCAAAGTCAGGTTATACAGCAGCAAGATAGCTATTTAATAACGCTTTATACTTCTATTAATCACCCTTATCAAAAGGTGTTTGTTCGGGTTGAACCTGATCACGAAGAGTGGCTAATAGAAATGACCGAACCACACATTGAGGCTAATTGGCTTAAATGGCAAATTAGCATACCTGTTAGCCCGCACTCGCCTCTAACGCTTTATTGTTTTAAGTTTTTAACCGGCAATGACCAGTGTTATCTACATGCAGCCGGCGAATCTAAACGGCTCCCTCAAAAACACTTTCACTTTAGAATAAACAGCCAAGCAAAGCCGCCAGAGTGGGTGAGGAGACAGGTTTTCTATCAGATTTTCCCTGAACGTTTTGCAAATGGAGACCCTAGTTTAACCCCCAGTAAAAGTAACTACAGTTACCAAGAAGATGGCCGCGAAATTGTACAAAAACAATGGGGCGAGCCAGTCGCTAAATCCCATTCCGGCACTGGCGCTACAGAGTTTTATGGCGGCGATTTAATTGGTATTGAACAAAAGCTCGATTACCTGCAACAGCTAGGAATTACAGCACTTTATCTTAACCCCATTTTTTGTTCTCCAAGCAACCACAAATACGACTGCACCAACTACTTTAAAGTTGAGCCACACTTCGGAGGAGACGAGGCTTTAATTAGCCTATCAGCAAATATGAAAAGCCGGGGTATGAAGCTAATGCTAGACGCGGTAGTTAATCACACCTCTAATCAACACCACTGGATGGATTACTACCAGCAGCATCAAGGCGGCGCATATCACCACCAAGATTCGTTGTTTAAAGATTGGTACCACTTTGATGACAGCGGTAATTATTGGTCATGGAAAGGGGTTGAAACCTTACCTAAGCTAAACTTCGCTAATTTTGAGGTGCAGCAAGCTATCTATGAAGGTGAGCAATCGGTACTAAAGCATTGGTTAAAACCGCCCTTTTCTATCGACGCTTGGCGCTTCGATGTTATTCACATGCTTGGTGAACATAATAGCGCACAAAACAATGCCCATTATGTAGCTAAATTTAGAGAGTCTATCAAGCAAACAAACAGCGAAGCCTACATGATAGGTGAGCACTTTGCAGAAGCGACTCAATGGCTGCAAGGTGACCAAGAGGACGCAGCCATGAACTACTACGGTTTTAACCAACCCTTAGTAGCATTTTTAGCCGGTGTTGATGTTCCACGCTACGTACCTCTTAGACTTAACGCTGCTGATTTAGCGACTTGGCTAGCCGAAGCACGCGGCTCTATCCCCTTTGCCAATCAATTAGCTCAATACAACTTATTAGATAGCCATGACACGCCGCGTTTTTCTCATTTAGTGAACGAAAACGAAGAACTTGCCAAAGTTGCGGCTACCATGCTGCTTACATATATCGGTGTGCCGTCTATTTACTACGGTGATGAAGTAGGCTTAACTGGCGCTAATGATCCAGACTGTCGCCGTTGCTTCCCATGGGATGAGAAGCAATGGAAACAAGCTTTGCTAAAGCATTACCAGCAACTGATTTCGCTGCGCAAACAGCGTAGTGAGTTACAGCAAGGTGACCTTATAAGCTTGCTTGAGGATGACGACGTATGGGTGTTTATGCGTTGGCTGCCAGAGCAACACAGTATTGTGGTAATTAACCGAGGGGAGTCTCAAGAGCTTTACTTAAACCTAGCCCACCTACAAGACAAGGTTCCTTACAAAGTATTAGATAGCGACCAAGAGTTGATTGCCGATACAGATGGAAAATTGGCACTATCACTAGCTGCCCAATCTTCCGTGGTATTAATTAGCCAATAGGCTTATTCCTCATACTGGCTATCTGTCAGTAATTTCGCATCTAAAGACTTGCTGGCGTTTATCTGCAAGTCTTTTAGCTGCTGGGCTTGCCTAACTAAGTTTCCCTTACCAGTGCTGAGTTTATTCATGGCGTTTTGATAGCTATCATTAGAGCGTTGCAGTTGTTGACCATGACTTTTTAAATCTTCCGTGAACGCAACAAACTTATCGAATAATTTCCCTGCCCGTTGGGCGATCACTTGGGCATTTTGTTGTTGGTGCTCAGTTTTCCATAAGTTCTGAATTGTTCTAAGCGCCACCATCAAACTACTTGGACTCACCAGTAATATATTGGACTCTAGTGCAAAGTTAATTAACGAAGGGTCTTGCTCTAAGGCGCTAAGGTAAGCGCCTTCAATTGGAATGAATAACAACACATAATCTAAGGATGGGAGTTGATACAAAGTATGGTAATCCTTTTTGGATAAACCGATAATTTGTTGGCGTAAGCTTTTAGCATGCTCTTTTAAAGCAGCTTGCTGAGCTTCACTATCTTCGCTGTTGTAATAACGCTCATAGGCAACTAGGTTTACTTTTGAGTCAACAATCACTGACTTATTGTCCGGGAGTTTCACTACAACATCGGGTTTAATGGTTTGACCATGTTGGTTAACCCCTACTACCTGAGTTTGATACTCATGCCCTGCTCTAAGACCTGAAGATTGCAAAATTTGCTCTAATATCAGCTCTCCCCAGTCACCTTGTTGTTTATTATCCCCTTTCAACGCTTTGGTCAAGCGCACCGCATCTTCACTGATCTGCTGATTAAGCGATTGCAAAGTAACAATTTGGTCTTTTAAAGAATGGCGCTGCTTAGCTTCGTTTTCGTAGCTTTGCTGAACCTGCTGCTTAAAACCATCAAGTTGCTGTTTTAATGGCTGTAATACCGACTCAATACTCTGCTTACTTTGTTGTTGTAGCTCTAGGCCTTTCTCTGAAAATATTCGATTAGCTAACAACTCAAACTGCTTGTTAACTCGCTCTTCACTCTTCTCTAAATAGCTGATTCGTTCTTGTAGCGTAATGTCCTTTTGCTGGAGTAAAGCACAGCGTTGCTGTTCACGTTGCAACAATTGCTGGCAGGTATCTAAGTCTTGTTTAAGCTCTTGCAGGTGCTGCAGCTCGGTATGTAACTCGGCGAGTGAAATATCCTTGTCGTGGAGTTGTTGCTGTAATTGTTGATTAGCTAGATTTTGCTCTTGTAATTCAGTTTCGAGCTGTTGTTTTAACAATGAAAACTCATCGTTTTTTTTGGAAAAAGCTCTACCTTTTATGCTATTTACCAACAGGCTTATAAGTAGCAAAAAAAATAAGAAAAAAGTAATGGCAGCACTCGTTTGGTTAAATTGAGAAAAAATAGTCTCTAAGTTCACAGTAATTCCATTGTGATTATGTTGAATTGCTCGTTATCATGCATCATACAGTATGCAGCTCGCCAATCTTAAAGCTGTAGTACATGTTTTAGCTTAAATTTAGGAAAATCATTAAGATGAGTATCTTTTCAGCTTTTAAAAAAATGTTCCAAGCTGCGCCAGTTACCCCCAAAAGCTATCCAGCGGAAGTTTACAATGAGTTCACCATTATGCCTCAGCCACAATCTTCAAATGGCCAATACCGAGTGGCGGCTAAAATCAGTAAAACTGTAAATGGTGAATTGAAAGAGCACATATTTATTCGCTCTGACACATGCGCTAGCTCAGATGACGCTGCCGAACTAGCCATGCACAAATGCAAAACATTTATTGATCAAATGGGTGAGCAAATATTCGATTAAGCAAAAACGGTGCTAATCGAATAATCGGGTTAGCACCTGTTTTACCGCGTCAATATCAAACGGCTTGTCGACTAAAGCTGATACCCCACTTTGTCTTACACCATCAAGCTTGGCGCAGTTATTTTCAGACGTTACCATTAGAGCTGGGATCTCACAGAATGTTGGATGTTGACGCAGTGCTTCGATTAATGCTGCCCCATCCATTATCGGCATGTTGTAATCGGTAATCACCAAATCTACTTGGTTGTTAACCATTAACGATAAAGCCTCTTGACCATGCTCTGCCAACAAGAGTTTAGTTAAACCAATGTTTTCTAAAACTTTAGAAATATGACGGCGAGCCGTTTGGCTGTCATCAACAACCAGTACCGTTTTATCAGAGAAATCTAAGTTATCGATAACGTCACTATCTGGCTCTATATAACTTATGGTAGCTTGCAGTGCAGACAATAAATGCGTGAACTCGAAAGGCTTAGGCAAAATGGCTATAACCCCAGCTTGTTTGATTGCATCTAGGGTATGGTGACAAGCTTCACTAGATATCAGCATAAAGGCCACATCTCGGCTTAAATCATTGGCTCGCAACTGCTGTACTAAATCGGTAGCAGTACCGTCGCTAAAATACATTGAGCTAACCACCAAATCTGGAGCAGTTTTAATTGCTAGCTCCAGAGCCTGTTGACAGTTTTCTGCCATTAAAAAATTATCAATACCGGCTTCATGTAAACGGGTACGAATAATGTTGCGTTGCATGTTTGAAGGCTCAACTAATAAGATCGTAAGATCAGCTAACGACAATGTATCCATAACTTCCTGTTTCACTAACAATAGGAATACTCATAGTAACGCGTTAATCTATCCATTTTTATCGCTAATTTGCTAATCTAGCATTCTTACTTGAAAAACATGCTTTTAGTCACCAAATTAAGGCTAAACAACCAACGGAAAACGCTATGCAGCCCACAACGTCTGTTATCGATATTAGTTTTGAGAACGCCCAACAAGTGTTAATTGAAGGTTCAATGAACCTGCCTGTAGTGGTGCATTTTTGGTCGCCTTCTAGCCCTCAGTGTGAGCCACTGTTTTCACTGCTACAACAAATCCATCAACAAACAGGCGCTAGCTTTACTTTAGCTCGCGTGAATATGGATGAGTTAGCACCGCTTGCTCAGCAACTTGGTGTTGCACAAGCTCCAGCAGTAGTCATCCTAAAAGAAGGTCGTCCAGTTGATGGCTTTGCCGACATCCCTTCACCAGAGCAAGTCACCGAAACCATTGTTCGTCATTTACCTGCCCCCGAAGATCAACTATTAGCTAAAGCTAAAGAGCTACTAGCAGAAGACCAATCGGTAGAAGCACTAAACGTGATACGTGAAGCCCATAATCTAGCCCCTCAACGTAACGACATTATCTTAGTATTGATTAGAGCCTTGCTTAATAACCAAATCGCTGACGAGGCCGAAACACTGTTAAACGGCTTGCCACTAGAAGACCAACAAGCCGATTTTCATGAGTTAAAAAGCCAGCTTGAGCTGTTAAAAGCAGCAGCCGAAAGCCCTGAGATTAAAGCCCTTGAAAGCAAACTTAACACAGCTGACGATAGCGCTGAGCTGCGCTTAAGCTTAGCCATTCAGTATTCTCAAGCAGGCCGCAATCAGGAAGCTCTTGAGCTGCTACTAGCGATACTTCAAAAAGACTTAGAGTGCCTAGACGGCCAGATTAAAAAGAATTTCTTGGACATGTTAGCCACACTAAATGGCGACCCTTTATCTTCTCAGTACCGCAGAAAGTACTTCAGCCTTTTGTACTAGCAGTAAAGCTAAATCCTAATGCAAAAAAGCCAACATCGATGATGTTGGCTTTTTTATTAAATGCTATGTGGCTTACACTGCATCGGCAGCAAACTTGTTAGCTTGCTCTGGGCTTTGTTGTTTCGCCAGTTCTAAGGTATTCGCATCTAAGCGATAGAAATGCATTACAAATACCAAGGAGAAGAAAAACACACCGGGGATAAAGGTGTACAGTAAGTTAATCCAAGTAGCTGCCTGAGTTGATTGGAGCTCAGCACCACCTACATAACCTGCACCGGCTAAAATCCACCCCACCATAGCGCCACCAATAGCGATGCCAGCTTTAATGGCAAACAGATTGGTAGAAAACACCATGCCACTTAACGAACGACCGCTGCGTGATTTTTCATAATCAACCACATCGCTCATCATGCTCCACAACAACGGTGTAGTGCTCATTTGCACAACGCTTAGCACTATCATTACAACAAACACTAAAATCACATTGCTAGGATCAATAAAGAACATTGCAGCTGATAATGCCCCAGAAATGCCAATCAGCACTTTATAGGTTTTAATCTTGTCAAAACGGCCAAGCACTGGCGAAGACGCCATAGCACCAACAATATTAGCCAGCATTCCTGCCACCATCATCATAGTGGCTAGATCGGCGCGTCCCATCACTGTGTTTACGTAGTACATGGTCGAAGCTGCTTTTAGAACAACGCCAGTGAGCAAAACAATATTTAGGATAAACAATACTCGCCACTGGGTATTTTTCCAAAGTAACTTCACATCACTAAAGGTAGAACCTTTTTTGCTTGGATTCAGCTCGGCAGTATGATGCTCTTTGGTATTTGCGAAACAATAAAAGAACAGCAACATTGCGCCAATACCCATCACAACCATTGCACCAAGATAGCCTTTTTGCTCATCACCTTGTCCGATGTATTGAACCAAGGGAAGTGCTACCAGAGCTACCACTAAACCGCCTGCGGTACTTAAAGCAAAACGATAAGATTGCAATGACACACGTTGTTTAGGATCATTGGTCATGGCATTTGCCATCGCACAATAAGGCACGTTAATGGCGGTATACATTAGAGTTAGCAGAATGTATGAAGCATAGGCATAAATAACCTTGCCAGTAGAACCTAAATCGGGAGTATAGAATGTCACCATACAGGCTATGCCAAACGGAATGGCCATCCACAAAATATACGGCCTAAATTGACCATACTTAGTACGCGTTCTATCTACTAACGAACCCATTATTGGGTCGGTTATCGCGTCGATAAAGCGAACTAACAAAAACATAGTACCCATGTGTACTGGGGATAGGCCATATACGTCGGTGTAATAGTAAGCTAAAAACAGCATCACCGTTTGCCAAACAAAGTTACATCCCATGTCGCCCAGGCCGTAGGCTACTTTTTCCTTAACCGTGAGGTTAATTGTGCTCATCTGATCTCCGAAATCATCTTATGGTTTTCGGAAATGATTTTGTTTTAATCAGTATTGACAGGCTATTATTTTATAATTAACCTCAGTTACGATATTAATTTTATGCGACACAACTCAAAATCAACAGATTAAACCACGCGCTAAATCTTAATTTTGTAACCAGTAGAAATTATTAAATGTTAAACAATGATGAATTTTAGCTAACCGCTTGTTGGCTGTTAAGAGTAAATTTTTAACAGAGATTTAATGCTTAGCAGGTTTTCTCTAGTGTTAGCAGGTAACGGAGCAAGTGGTTCTAATGTTGATTCTAGGTTCAGTACCTCTTGGTTTAGCTGTGCGATTAAATCATCATTGCTAGCTGACTTATTGTTGTTAGCCATCGCCCCACTAAAATAAGATACTAAAAACGGAACGCAATAGGTGAATAACAGCGCGCCCCACTTTGGGCTCGCGCCATTAACAATATCCCATTGGTTTATTATGTTTAAGATCGATCCAACTATAACTGCAACTACAAGCGCTCTTGCAAAGATTTTTTTATTCATCCAGGACCTTATAAACGTAGTGTAAACACATCCATTAGAGTTTTACTCTAGATAAAACTCGTAATAAACATCAATTGCATTATTTAACCCCGAAAAGGCTTCAATAAAAAGTTTAGGTAAAATTTCATACCTGATGGTTAATTCGTTGACTGGATCAAATACGCCCATTCCATACCTTACTTGAACGCCAGGTAATACGTAGGCACTAACTTCTACTTGCGTGGAACTTCCCGAACCTGCGGTGCTTAAAGACAAATCATCTAAGCCAAGAGTACTACCAACATTTCCCACTAGCCCTTCGGTTTTACCAATACCGGCGCTAAGCAACATTGAAGACAAGGCATTATTGTCTTGTTCATTATCACTTAATGGTCGCCCCCTAAGTAAGTAAGATAGCATTTCATTTTGAGACATAGACGGCTCAGAAAATAAACTCACTTGTGGCGCATCCGCCAAGCCAACTACCTGTACGCCTACTGTTACGTTGTCAGAAATAGTATCTGGGTTACGTATCGCTTGAAAATCAAGATAAGGTTGTTCTAGCGGACCAGTAAACATTAGCCAACCTTTCTCGATAACTAAATTTTGTCCATAAGCTTTAAATCGCCCATCAACTAGCTCAATTCGGCCATCAGCCAACAAAGCCTCATTGGGTTGTTGTTTTAAATTTAAGTGGCCTTTGAGATTAGTGTTTAAACCTAAAGCGTCTAAAGTAATAACATCAGCTAAAGTCACCGTTAGATCTATCTTGGTTCGTTGAGATGCAACGGCTTCATTTTGTTCTTCGATAACAATCGCATCAGCCGATTCTGATACTGCGGATTCTGGTAAGGATTTTACTTTTATTGCCCCCTCTTCAACGGCAATGGTTCCCCTAACATCGATAAGGTCATCTACCAGCTTAATTTCTATATCTGGCGAAACAGCCAACGTAGCATAGGGATCGACAATAATTGGTAACAACTTAGCATTTATATTTAGCTCGCCCTCTATGATGTTATTGGGCCAAGTGAACACTCCCTGCCATTGAGCCGTTTTATCTTCACTATTAAATTTACCGCTGATATTAGCTTGCTGATTGTTAAGTGCGACTTGTGTTTCTAGTTGCTCAATACTCAAGGGGACGTTAGGCCCAGAGACATAACCTTCTGTTAGATTTATTTCTCCCTGTAAATGAGGTGAGGTTACCTTGCCTTTAACTAAAACCTCACCGTCGATTCGGCCTTCTAAATTGTCGAGCACATCAACAAAAGGTAGTAAAGGAGATAGGCGTATATTATCTATATGCAACTTACCGTTTATTTGTCCTTTTTTGTCAACCGATGTAACACCAGATGACCGCAATGCTCCCAACTCTTCAGACTCAAATAATGCTTGCCAAGTTAAGCTATCACCTGATAAGTCGGCGTCTAAGGTTAATACCTCATAACTCAACTTAACCTTGTTAAGGTCTGTTTTTTGAGAAACTACTCCTGGACTCAGGCGCAAATTAAGCAATGCGGTATCAGGAACCCATTGATTAAACTTTGCCTTTATATCTGCAGATGCTTGCCCCTTTATTTCTGTACCTTCTGGCATTAAATGATTAAGTAACAAGAAGTCAAAGTTCTTCACCCGTAAATCCAAATTACCATTACCATCTGTTGAAAATGGCGAAAGTAAACACAACTCACTATTGTCGCGAGACCAGCAATGGCTGCCAATGCTTGCAACCGATTCTTGATAAGCAAGATCTATTGAATTTTGTAAGTGCCAAGTACCTAATTCTGCAGTTAATTCAGCTTCCTCTAATTGTCCTTGCCACGAAGCTAAGGTGCCGCCCCCTGTCAAATCGAAATATAAGTTGCGGCTAGATTGGTCTAGAGCGAGATTGAGTTGTTGTTTTTTATTCTTACTAAGGTACTTAACCGTTGCCTCATCAATGGTTTCGCCAGCTACCATTAAGTTGGCTAGCGCAAGTTCAAGATTACCAGTGAAGCTTTCATCTAAACTCACGCTGCCTTTACTGGTTATGGTGTTTAACGTGAATTGCTTACTTGCTAGTTTTTCTGCCTGAATATCCCAATTAACCTTAGGTTCAGAGAGCCCACCGCTTATCGTAACGATTGCATTTGCAGACCCTTCATCCAACCAAGGCAACTCAGCTAACTTTTCTGCACTTACATTTGCATTAAGCGCTAGAACTTGGTTGTTTAACTCCAGACGACTTTCAATTTTAGTATTTGCCAAGGTAAGTTGCGCACTAAGTTGATTAGTCTTTTTAGCTAAATCTCCCCTTGCCGAAGCGCGTACGCTTAAAGGGAGATGTAGCCACTCACCTTTAATATTGGCTTTATCGAGAGACCAGGCCTGGTCCTTAATTGAAGCAACGAGATCTCCATCTAAATTAGGTAGCGCCATATCTTTACCCAGATCTAACCAATGACTAAGCTGCAAGTTATCTATATCAGCAACAAAATGCGCGCTCAACTCGGGCTGCCAAGCCAATGTCCCATTAAATCTAAAAGCGCCAACCACATTTCTAGCCACCTCGCTAAATTCGCTCGTTCTTAGTTCTTCTGCATCTCGCTTGACTGATATGTTCGCTTCATCAGTAACAAGTTTTTCAACTAGCTCTAGGTTAATATCAACGTCTTCTAGCTTATCTAAATCACCGTGTAACTGAGCGTTTAGCCAAAGATCTTGAACGCCAGATAATTCACTCTGTAGTTGTAATTTATAGCCGGATAAGTCGCCGCTGGTGTTAAGGCTAAGACTTGTAAGGGTTAATTGCTCGTCAATTAGGGTAAAAGCCTGCGCAAAGTCACCCCTTAGCTCAAACGGTAAATTTGTGTGCAACCAAGCTATTTGGCTATCAAACTGGCTCTCAATCAGCCCTGATGTGGTAATTTCAGCATTTAGCTCATCACCATCACCATTTAAGCTGAATACGGTGCGTAATTGCTGATCACCTACCGGCATATCCCATACACCTTTCAATAAAGACGCATATCGATGTTGAAATGCCTGCT
This sequence comes from Agarivorans litoreus, assembly GCF_019649015.1. Taxonomy (NCBI): domain Bacteria; kingdom Pseudomonadati; phylum Pseudomonadota; class Gammaproteobacteria; order Alteromonadales; family Alteromonadaceae; genus Agarivorans; species Agarivorans litoreus. The sequence goes on from NZ_BLPI01000001.1 coordinate 82,024, forward strand.
TGCCGCTTAACTTAAGACTTCCCCAAGGGCTTTCTATGTAAAGATCTGCTAGCTCTATATCAGCAAGCCCTAAAACCCCGTGAAGCTCAGCAACAGGAAACTTGAGTTCTTGACTATTAAACTTCAAATTTCCGTTAGTTAATCGAAGATCGTCAACATATACCCTATATGGCATTGTAATCTGAGGTACTTCAATCAATAACGGTAATAGTGGTTTGTTTGGTAAACTCTCGGCAGCGCTCTGTTCGTTCTGTTTACCCTCAACTGGCAGGGCAAGGTGCCAATTACTTAAATCCAATTGCACTACTCGAATAGTGTCTTCCGCCCAATTAGCTTGAATAACCACTTTTTGCCAAGAAATATCAATACCATCAATGACGATCGAAGCGTTACTCACATCAAGTAAATTAACGACAAATGGAAATGGAGGTTGCCAAAGATCGGTGCTTTCTTCAGGTTCTGCGGTTTGTGGCTCGCTTGCATAGGCATTAGCCATGACCTCAGTATCGATTGTAACAACGAGTGCCGAACTAATAAGTTTTTCAACACATAACTTAGTTTGACTGATACATACCCAATCTAAAGCAAGCTCAAGATCCTGTAATTCGACCAATAAACCTGCTTGTCGCCAGCTCAAATTTTGAGCGTGTATTCCCTCATACAAATTACCATTTGGCTCGACAATGTCTAAACCATCAACCAAGTCGCTAACTTTAGCTAATATCCACTGGGTACTAGGCGTAAAGGATAAGGCAAATATTAAACAAAATAATAAAGCGCTTAAGGAAATTAGCGTGTATTTAACGGCCCTAAAAATCATAAATCCGGCCCTAAAGAAAAATGTAAGCGCCATGGGTCAGACTCATTCTGTAAACCCTTCGCAACATCTAAACGAAGGGGACCAATAAGCGTTAACCAACGTATACCCATACCAACACCAACAGAAACAGGCTCAGAAAAATCATTGGTTGCAGTCCCTCCATCTACAAAGGTTGCCCAGCGCCATTTCTCGGCAAATTGATAGTTATACTCGACACTGGCAACCGCGAGGTATTTACCACCAATTAATTGCCCAAGCTCGTTCTTTGGACCTATCGTTTTATAATCGTAACCACGAATGCTTTGGTCGCCACCGGCAAAGAAACGCATAGATGCAGGGACATCACTAATATCATCTACAAAAATACCGCCTAAGTCAGCCCTTAGTAACATTCGATGATTTTGATATGAACGTAACCATTTGCTCAAACCTGCTAGGCGCAACATTTCAACATCTGAGCCCCAATATGGATGTGCGACTTCGAGACTAACTTGTAAGTTATCTCCCCAATAAGGATCTAACCCCCCCCTGGTTCGTAAACGTGCAAAGTTTACACCAGGCAGCACTAAGTCTGACACAGAGAACTGTTCTGCCTGGCGATACCTTTCGTGTTGCCATCTCAAATATAAAGAAGGAGTCCAATCACTCTCTAGGCGCCATTGGCGAGTGGTAGACAAAATGGTTTTTTCACTTTCGGTATCATTGGTCTTTTCTCTAATGTAACCCGTTTGGATATCAAGATAATCATCCACAGGGTTATCAATAGGGATACGGTAGACAAACAAGGCACTTTGTTTTGGTGCTGCGGCTTCAATTTCAAAGGCGATACTGTGACCATTATCATTTACCCATGGGCGAGTCCATTTAAATCTAACCCTAGGGCCAATGTCAGTAGTAATACCGCCACCCACTTCAAAGGTATCACGAGGTTTTAATTGCAAGCCAACCAGTAAATCAATTTGGTCATCATGGCGATTTTCGACATCTGGGCGAACGGATATCACTTGAAAATAATCTGTTTCGCCTAGTCGTTGATTAAACTCCCCAACCTTTTGCGAATCGTAATAATCTTGCTTACTAAACTCAGCTAAATTCGCAAACATGGTTCTTGGTAACTCTGGGTTGGTAAATACGATGTCGCCAAAACGATAACGCTCGCCTGAATCATAGCTTAAGTGAATGTCGGCAGTATTATTTACAATACTTATTTGAACTTCAGCCTTATGATAAACCGCATCAAAGTAACCATAACGAGAAGCTAAGCGGTTAAACTCAGATTTAAGGTTGTCGTATGCTGCGTGAGTAAAAACTTGCCCTTGCGCTAAACCACTACGAGTAACAGCACTGTTAAAGCGACTGTCTTTGCTTGCCGCGCCCACAATATTCAAGTCAAACTTGTTTATCTGTAAGCGTTCACCTAGTTCAACGTCAACCAAAAACGTATTTTCTGCGTGTTTTGTTATTTTAATTCTACTTTGGTAATAACCTAAAGCGCGCAAGGCTAGCTTTGTTTGTTCACTACTAGCGCTGATAATACGGCGGGCACTACTGTTATCGGGAAAGGTTTGCGCTTCTAGGTAGACTTTTACATTATCTTTTGCTTCACCTGAAATCCCCAAGTAATCAAAATTTATCGCTGTTACCGAGGTGGTAAACAATACAAGTAACAACGGCCACAAGCGAAACAACAAATGCTTAAATCCTTAGATAATCCTTTAATCTTTCAGTGTAATGCTTTTTTTAAAGTTTAAAACCACTTATCGGCTTAGGCTTTGGTAAATTAGTAAAAAATCGCTAACATGGAGATATAATGAATACAAAATGGCCAAAACCAATTATTGCCTTGGCAGGCTACAGTGGTAGTGGAAAAACTACCTTGCTAAGTCAACTGATTCCGCAGCTAAAGGCAGCTGGGTTAAATGTAGCGGTTATAAAACATAGCCATCACGCAATAGAGTTGGATAAATCGGGTAAAGACAGCCAAAAATTTGTAGCAGCTGGAGCCGATCAAGTCATACTCTCCTGCCCTCACAAACGGTACCACTTTAGTATTCAACAACAACATGACGAACTAGACGAACAACTGTCTTGGATAAACTGGCAACTATGCGATTTAGTAATAGTTGAAGGTTACCGACATAGCGAAGTGGCAAAAATAGAGATTCATCGAAGTGACCTTGGAAAGCCGTTATTGTTCGAAAATGATAAGCGCATCATCGCCGTTGCTAGTCCCAATCACCTCAGTACCGACCTACCTCTGTTTGATTTAAACAAACCTGAGCTTATAGCCGATTTCATATTGGCCTATACTAACAACGAAAAATTTGTGAAATAGAATCATAAACTTATCGGTCTATAAACTGTTACTACTGTTTAGAGAACAAAATATGAAACCAAATAAACTGATTGTTGTTGCAGTGCTTACTGTTGTTATAGGCCTTATCATGTGGTTCGACGTAGGCCAATGGCTCAACTTCGAAACCATTAAGCAAAGCCAAGCTGATTTACAAAGCACCGTAGAAAATCACCTCTTAGTGTCTATTGTTGCTTATTTCTTTTTGTATGTATTTGTAACCGCATTTTCGATACCAGGCGCAGCCCTTCTTACGTTGTTGGCCGGCGCATTATTTGGTGTAGTGAACGGCGTAATAATGGTTTCATTTGCCAGTACTATCGGCGCGAGTTTAGCGTTTATAGTAGCTCGTTACTTAGTAAGAGACAGCTTAGAACAGCGCTATGCCGAAAAACTAAAGAGCATAAATAAAGGTATAGCAAAAGAAGGTGCTTTTTATCTTTTAAGTTTACGGCTAATACCCGTCTTCCCTTTCTTTTTAATCAACCTTGTAATGGCTTTAACCAAACTGCCTCTTAAAACCTTTTATTGGGTAAGCCAAATAGGTATGTTCCCAGCAACCGTAGTGTATGTAAACGCAGGCACCGAGTTAGCAAAGTTAGATAGCTTATCGGGAATATTGTCACCGTCTCTTCTTATCGCCTTCACCCTATTGGGTATTCTTCCCTACATTAGTAAGGCTATATTAAACGGAGTGAAGCAACGTAAAGTCTACGCCCCCTACCAAAAGCCAAGTTCATTTGATAACAACATGTTGGTTATTGGAGCGGGTGCTGGTGGCTTAGTGAGTTCTTACATTGCTGCGGCTGTTAAAGCTAAAGTCACCCTAGTAGAAAAGCACTTAATGGGGGGCGATTGTTTAAACACTGGTTGTGTCCCCTCTAAAGCATTAATACGTAGCGCTAAGTTTGCCTATGAAGCGAGTAATGCAGAAAAATTTGGCTATGAGAAAGTTGATGCACAAGCAAATTTTGCCAAGGTCATGCAACGTGTACATGATGTTATTCAACAAGTGGAACCCCATGACTCGGTCGAGCGTTATACCAAATTAGGGGTTAACTGCGTTCAAGGCACCGCAAAAATTATTAGCCCTTGGGAAGTCGAAATAGATGGTAAATCGGTGACTACCCAAAACATTGTGGTTGCTACTGGTGCTCGGCCACTAGTACCTGGCATCCCCGGTTTGCAAGACGTCGAGTATTTAACCTCTGATACGCTTTGGCAGCTTAAACAACTCCCACAGAAGCTACTGGTGTTAGGTGGCGGTCCTATTGGCTGTGAATTAGCGCAAAGTTTTGCACGATTAGGCGCACAAGTGACCCAAATCGAAATGGCCGACCACTTATTGATACGAGAAGATCTAGAAGTTAGTAAGTTGTTAGAAGAGCAGTTTACCCATGAAGGCATCAATCTACTATTAGGTTGGAAAGCGGTTAGTTTTCATAATCAAAACGGTCTGCAAAGTGTGAAACTGTTTAAAAGCGGGCAAGAAAAAGAGGTTAATTTTGATAAAGTAATATTGGCATTAGGCCGTGTTGCAAATACTAAGGGCTTTGGATTAGAAGAGCTTGGTATTGAAAATTCAGAGCGCGGCACGATTGCGGTAAATGAACATTTGCAAACCAGTATCCCCAATATTTATGCAGTTGGCGATGTAGCTGGCCCTTACCAATTTACTCATTTTGCTGCTCACCAAGCTTGGTATGCCGCTGTAAACGCGCTATTTGGTCGATTCAAAAAATTCAAAGCGGATTACTCAGTAATTCCAGCTGCTACGTACACCTATCCTGAAGTTGCTCGTGTAGGTTTAAATGAACAAGAAGCCAAGCAACAGGACATTGGCTACGAAGTGACTAATTTTGAACTGGAAGAACTAGACCGCGCGATTGCAGAAGGTGCAACTAAAGGTTTCATTAAAGTGCTTACTGTGCCAGGGAAAGACAAAATACTTGGTGCAACTATTGTTGGCGAGCATGCTGGAGAATTACTGGCCGAGTTTACTTTAGCAATGAAGCATGGCCTTGGCTTAAATAAAATCCTAGGAACCATACATGCCTACCCAACCATGATGGAAGCCAACAAGTACGTTGCTGGTGAATGGAAGCGTAATCACGCTCCTGAAAAAATCTTATCTTATCTTGAAAGATTCCATACATGGACAAGAAAAGCTTAACCAAGCTATCTGGGTCAGGCTATTTCAGCCTGACCCACAAATAAACGTTCTTCAAAAATCTCTGGCTCAAGTGCTTCACTAAAATAAAACCCTTGATAAACCGTACAACGACGGTACTTTAAGAACTCTAATTGATACTCGGTCTCTACACCTTCTGCAATAACCTCTAAATCCAAGTTCTCGGCCATAGAGATGATGGTCGTAATAATGGCACATTCACTACCACCACTTTGTAATTCGCTCACAAAGGACTTATCAATTTTTAAACAATTAATTGGCAACTTGTTTAAATACGCCAGTGACGAATAGCCAGTACCAAAATCATCTACCGAGAAACGAACCCCTATATCACGTAGCGCTTGAATTTTTTCTACCGTGTCTTGCACGTTATCTACCAATACACCTTCTGTAATTTCTAACTCAATGAGTTTAGGGTCACAGCCAGCTTGTTGAATAATGGCTAGTGTTTCTTGCACAAAGGTGTTGCGGTGGAACTGATTGGGGCTAACGTTTATTGATAAAGTTTTAAAGTTTTCTGGTAAACCTCGATCTTCCCAGGTTTTTAACGTTTCACAGGCACTACGCATAACCCATTGTCCTAGGGTGACAATTAAGCCAGTTTCTTCGGCCAGTGGAATAAACCGCCCAGGAGAAATCCAACCTAATTTGGTGTCGAACCAACGAAGCAGTGTTTCGGCACCCACCATCTCAAAATTGGCGTTATAACGTGGCTGAAAATACGCCACCATATCTTCGTTTTCTAGCGCTTCTCTCATCATTTTAGTTAACTGGTGACGCTCTTGAATTTCGTCGGCCATTTGATCAGAGAATACATGAACACTGGAGCGTTCGTTATCTTTACCGTGATAGAGTGCAATGTCTGCCTGACGTAAAATCTCTGTAGCATTACTATCGTGATTAGGGAACAAGGCTACACCAGTGGTTAAGTTTAGCGATATTTGGTTACCTTTAATCACAAACTCTTTGTGAATAACTCGACCTAAATGCTCAGCCATGTTACTGGCAAGCTGTTTCGCTTCTTCGCGGTCACTAGAAAGATTAGGCACCAATAACGCAAATTCATCACCACCAAGACGAGCAACCGTTTCAGTACTGCTTCGCCCTTCTCTAAGTCGGTGAGCGATTAATCGAAGCAATAAGTCACCAGCGGCATGCCCTAACATGTCATTCACATTTTTAAAGTGGTCAATATCGAGATAAATTAGCGCACCAACTTTGTTGGACTTACGTCCTCTTTCAATTTCCAAATCCAGATTTTCTAGAAGTTTTCTACGATTAGACAATCGCGTAATGTCATCATGTGAAGATTGAAAACGCACCAACTCTTGAGCTGAACGCACTTCGGAAATGTTTGTCTGCGTGCTAATCACTCGTGAAGGTAGACCACGTTCGCTGCGCTCTACGACCATGCCTCTAGATAACACCCATAAATAGTGACCATCTTTATGTTTAACCCGGTGCATCGATTCATACACCTTGTTTTTCTTTTTAAGGTGTTTACGTAATTCATTGAGGGTTTTATCTAGATCTTCTGGATGAATACGAGACTCCCACTCCTCAATTTTTTCTCCTATTTCAGTATCTTGATAACCCAACATTGCCTTCCACTGGGGCGAGTAGTAGACAGAATTCGTGATTAGATTCCAATCCCAAATACCATCGCCAGAGCCGCTCAAAGCAAACTGCCAACGTTGTTCACTGCGTTGCAGTTGAGCAAAGCTACTGTGAATACCATTAGCCATTTTGCCTATAGCATACTCTAAGGCACCAATCTCACCTTGGCTTTTTGCCGCGATATTTGCATTGCGGTGAGTTTGAATTTGTTTAGTCCGTCCTACCAACTTATTAATCGGTCGCACTAAAAGACGATTCAGCATCAATACTAGTAATAACATCGCTACAGACATGTAGATAAAGGTTTTAATTGCTTCATCTATGATCATCTGTCGCTTGACCAACCAAGTATTTTTTAGATTATAGCTAACAAAGATCGCGCCTTGCTCTGCTCGCCTCAAACTGTCTTCCCTTGGACCCATATCTAAAGGCAAATATAGATTTACTTGCCATTGCTCTGGCAACACTTGCGTTACTGGAGAACGATTAGTTTTTACTTGATTGAACAACTCGGTATTAAAATAATTAGCGTTATCTGCAGCAAACAAGCTCTTTTCAGCACGTTTATTCGATATTTGTACTAAACCTTGTGGGTCAATAACCTGAAGAGAATCTAATTGCTGATTTAGCGCAACTAGAGTCAATTGTCTCTCGGCAATGTCCCATTGATGACGAGACAGACTATCGGACAAACTTTGTTGTAACTGATAACCAATATGTAGTAAACGTTGACTGGCATGCTCTGCCATATTATTGCGTTGCTCATGAAGTGTACCCAATAACAATAAACCTTGAGCAATAACTAACAAAGCTAGTGCTAGAATTGGTATTACTACACTTAATGAAATCCGTTTAAACCTATACACCGTTCAACTCCATTAACCACTGGCTGGTAAAGCTTCGAGACAAGTCGGGCGCTCGGTGGATCAATTCCAACTCAGCCATACGTTGCGCTTTTTCTTGCGCAAGTCTCAAAATAAAATTACCCGAGAAAAGTGCAATGCTTTGTTGAGCATTAAGCATTTGAATATTTCCATAAGCTTGACGAACTTCTTTACTATATAACTGAGTACGCTTGGCAATTAGCTTGTAGCCTTCTCGCGAATGCTCTTCTAGCCAAGTATTCGCTTTGTAAAAATTACCTAATAGTTTACTAATACTATTACGTTTCTTTTGTAACACATCAGTTCTTACCACCATGACTCGATAATAAGATTGTCCTTGTGCAGCACTCTTATAAAGCACATTGGCAGATAAATTATCTACTAAACGGCTTTGAATAGGCCCAGAAGTCATAACCGCACTAATTTCACCTCTGCGAAAGAGCGCTAACTGCTCATCAAGTTTGGCTTCTACTAATACAAAATCATCAGCATTAACTTTGGTATCTTGTAACCAATCATCCATCACAAGAGATGCTACTGATAAACTTTCATAACCAATGCGCTCACCCTTTAATTGTTCAATGTTGGTTATATCTTGCCGAGTGACTAAAGCATCGCCTCCTACACTTCTGTCGATGATTGCCACCACGGTTAAATCGACCCGCTCAGCTAACAAACTAATTGTTTCGGTTAGGCTTAAAAAACCCGCATCTACTTGCCCACTTTTTATCGCATGCATCACGTGGCTGGGAGTAGTAAGCTCGTTAACAATGTAATCGTTTGAACCCTCAAAAGAGAGCTGTTTAGACAGAAATATAGGTTCGAACCCCAACCATGGGGAAACGGCAACACGCAGCGGTTGAATTTCACTTTGACATGCAATCAAGAAACTACCCAAAAACAGCAGTAGTCCACACTTAATCGCTTTGGTTGATAAAAAGGTAACTTTCATATCCCTGATAGTTCTTAACTCTTCCTGAGCGTACAACTAAAACTAATCACCCATTCTGCTTGCACCAAGCGTAAAAAGAAAGCAATCAGTTCAAAATTTTGGAGGATTTTACAAACATAAAAGTTTACGCTTAAAAACTAAGCGTAAGATCAAAAAAGTGCCGTCTATACGGCACTTTTATTAAAGTTTTTGATCAATTGGCCGAGTTTATCTCGCTCGCAATGCAGCAATGCGTTTTTCTAAAGGTGGGTGGCTCAAAAACAGCTCGCTCATGGAACGTTTGCCGTTGATACCAAAAGCCATCATAGAGCCTTCCATTTCAGGCTCTCTACTTCCACCTAAACGCTGTAAGGCATTAATCATTTTGTCTTTACCAACTAACTTGGCAGAGCCTTCATCGGCGCGGTACTCGCGTTGACGCGAAAACCACATGACAATAATGCTGGCTAAAATACCAAAAACCATTTCTAGCACAAACACAGTTGCAATATAGGCAAAGGTTCCCATTCCCTGTCCGTTCTCATTATTATTGCTCATAGCAGAGCTAATAACGTTAGCGATGATTCGCGCTAGGAACATTACAAAGGTATTAACTACACCTTGGATCAAAGTAAGGGTAACCATATCGCCATTAGCAATATGGCTCACTTCGTGGGCTAGAACAGCTTCGACCTCGTCACGAGTCATGTTATCTAAAAGACCTGTACTCACAGCTACCAGGGCATCATCTCGCTTAGCGCCAGTAGCAAATGCGTTCATATCTGGAGCATTGTAGATAGCAACTTCTGGCATACCTATACCTGCAGCTTTTGCCTGCCTTGCCACGGTATCAACCAACCATGCTTCAGTTTGGTTTCTCGGTGTTGTAATAACCTGAGCACCTGTAGAGCGCTTTGCCATCCACTTAGAAATAAGCAAAGAAATGATAGAGCCGCCGAAGCCAAAAATAGCACAGAAAATCAACAAGCCGCCCATGCTTTGGGTAGAGATCCCCAGAGCAGAGAACACTATATTCATTACAATGCCTAGCACTAAAACAACAGCCAAGTTAGTGCCTAAAAACAACAATATACGTTTCATCGTCTTCCTCGATTATGATGGAATTACCCAATTACTATAATATATGGGGTATAACTCACATTTTTCAATGGTTTAAACAAGGTAAATACGTTTAGATTTGACTGACTAGAGCATCTATATCAAAGCATTCCGCTGCTAAGTCAGCATTAAGGCTGGTGCTATAAGGAAGTTCAGCGATACAAGGAGCATCTATGGCATCTTGCAAATAGCTGATATTCAATTTTGATATATCTGAAGGCTCACTTAAATTATTAGCTACCCAAGCGACCAAATTACAACCACTGGCTTTTATCGCTTCAGCGCTTAGCAAGGCATGATTAAGACATCCAAGCTTTACCCCGACAACCAACACTACTGGTAAACCTTGCGAAGCTACCCAATCAGACATCATCAGCCCTTGTTCATTAAGTGGCACATGCCAGCCGCCTGCTCCTTCAACCACAACAAAATCTGATTTACCAACTAAACGCTGTAATCCACTGGCCATTAACGCGCTATCAACCGGCTTTTTCTCAAGCTTCGCAGCGATATGCGGCGCTATCGCATGTTTTAGCATTACTGGATTTACTTCTGCATAGTCGAGTTCACTAGAGTTGACCTTCATTAATGCCAGCGCATCTTCATTGCCTTCAACTGAATCAAATATTTCAGTTCCAGCTGCAATGGGTTTAAACCCATTCACAATTGAGAACTTGTTGTGTAACGCTTTTACCAGGCCACAACTTACTACGGTCTTACCTACTTCCGTATCAGTACCAGTGATAAAAACAGACTTAGTCATTAATCAATACTCCATAGCTTACTTTATAGGTGGCACTAATTTGCATGTTGTTGGTTGCTTGGCCGAACATTTCCTTGTAGTTTCTAGCCATAGCCTTTAGTTGACCGCGATTTGTTGAATTTGGCTCTCCCCCAACCACATAGTTTGCGCCGATACCTTTTAAATCCGCTAGCAACAAAAAGGCATGCTCATACCAAAGAGTTCGTTGCTCATGGTGAAACTTGGCATTAGTAAAACCGGCTTTGCTAGCCGCTTGTACAATATCTTCCTGAGTTAGGAATCGGTTTACATGACGGTGGGAATCGATACTAGACCACGCTTGCTCTAACTCAGATAAGGTACCTTGGCTGAGGGTGGAAAATAACAAAACCCCATTTGGCTTAAGTACCCGTTTAATTTCTTTCAATGCAGAGGAAAGATCATTGCACCACTGCAATGCTAAGCTTGAAAATACTAAATCTACACTATTGTCGGCTAAGCCTAAGTGTTCGGCATCACTAACCAACGCTGCACCTGGCTGAGCATAGTGCTTTGCTTTAATTACCATTGCTAAAGACAAATCTAAGGCCACAACGTGAGATGAGTGAGCCTTTAGAGAACGAGAGAAATAGCCAGTGCCACAGCCTAAATCTATAGCTAGAGGATAAACCTTATTAGGTAAGTAGCTTAATAAGGTTTCGCCAATATTGCGTTGCAACTCGGCATATTCATTATAAGTATCAGCGGCTTTGGAGAAGTGACGAGCAACCTGCTGTTTATCGATGACCATAGTTTTCTTTACTTACTTCATGAATAGCATTTACAAGATCAACAATATCTTGGGCTTGGTGATGACTACTTAAGGTTACCCGCAGCCTAGCGGTGTTTACTGGCACTGTAGGAGGACGAATTGCAGAGATCCAAAAACCTTTGCCTTGCAACGACTCGGCCATTGCTAATGCTTTGTCCGCCTCACCGATAATAATTGGTTGAATAGCAGTATTTGAATCGGCAACTGCAATATGGTTTTCGATTGCTAACGATCTAAACAGTGCAATATTTTCAGCTAACTGTTGCTGCAATTCTGGCTGCGTTTGTAGCACCCGAATAGCTTCGGTTACTGCGCAAGCTTGGGCTGCTGGCATCGCTGTTGAGTAGACATAACTTTTGTCAAAATTAATCAAATAGTCTTTGAGCGCTTGGTCACACAAAATCGTTGCACCAGAAACACCCAGTGCTTTGCCAAAAGTTAACATTTGAATTTGTACATCGCTAGGAGTCAGGTTTTGTTGGTCTGCAGAACCTCTGCCTTGATCACCTAGGCATCCCACACCGTGGGCATCATCAACCATTAACCAAGCATTGTGTTGTTTACATAAATCACTAATGGGCTTTAATGGTGCTTGATCACCGTCCATGCTAAAAACGCCTTCGGTGATCACTAAACGGTTTTCACCTTGTTGGCTTTCTAACCTTTTAGCAAGCTGACTTACTGAGTTATGTTGAAAACGGCTAAAGTTTGCATCACACAATACGCCAGCTTCCATCAATGAGGCGTGGTTAAGTTTATCTTGGATCAGCACATCATTTTTTTTGAGTAGAGCTTTGATAACACTCTGATTAGCTGAAAAACCGCTGTTAAATAGCAATGCACCTTCACGCCCCTGCCATTCACAAAGTGTTTCTTCCAATTGGTAATGCGCTTTTTGAAAACCGGTTACCAACGGAGAACCACCACTTCCCACTCCATAACGCTCGGCACCTTTTATCCAAGCGTCAATGACTCTTGGGTGGTGAGATAGACCTAGATAGTCATTACTTGAGAAATTTACAAACTGTTGGTTATTAATGTCGATCAAACGCCCTTGGGCGCTAGATTGACATCGGCGCTGGCGAAACAACTGTTGCTGTTTGCGCTTTTCTACTTGCTGTTTTACAAACTCAAATGCCATTTATGAGGCGTCATAAAATTGTGAAGGGCTGTTTTTTTGCTGCTGTTTCACCAAAGTTTTGTAAAGATCTTCTTCTTGCTCTTCAGTACCATTTTTTAGCGCTGCTGGCTCAGGGCGAATACCTAGCTTTTTAAACAACTGCATGTCCTGGTTTTCATCAGGATTTGGCGTAGTGAGTAACTTACACCCGTAAAAAATAGAGTTGGCGCCAGCCATAAAACATAGTGCTTGAACCTGCTCGTTCATTTCTTCACGTCCTGCCGATAAACGCACATGCGAGCGAGGCATCATGATACGAGCAACCGCTATACAGCGAATAAACTCAAATTGGTCCATATCATCAACATCTTCAAGTAAAGTACCCTTCACTTTTACCAGCATGTTAATGGGAACACTTTCAGGATGGCGAGGTAGATTAGCCAACTGAACCAATAAACCACTTCTGTCTGTAGCTGTCTCGCCCATCCCCATAATGCCACCTGAGCACACTTTCATACCTGCTGAGCGCACGTTATCGAGAGTATCTAGGCGTTGGTCGTAAGTACGGGTGGTAATAATCTCTTGGTAATACTCGCGTGAAGTATCAAGGTTATGGTTGTAGTAATCTAAACCTGCGTCGGCCAGTTCTTCAGCTTGCTGCTTCTCTAACATGCCTAGGGTCATACAAGTTTCCATGCCCATTTGTTTCACGCCTTCTACCATTTTTACTAAGTAAGGCATATCGCGCTGTTTAGGGTTTTTCCATGCGGCCCCCATACAAAAGCGAGTTGAACCGTTTGCTTTGGCTTTTTTGGCCTCGCTCAGCACATGTTCAACCTCTAATAGACGCTCTGTTTTTAGGTCAGTTTTATGGTGAGCACTTTGTGGGCAATACTTACAATCCTCTGGACACGCGCCAGTTTTAATCGATAACAAGGTAGAAACTTGCACTTGGTTTGGATCAAAATTGGCGCGATGCGCACATTGAGCCTGAAACAATAAATCGTTAAATGGCAAAGCAAACAAATCGTTTACTTCCTGTACGGTCCAATCGTGGCGGAGTGCTTGAGTCATTTGAGAAGCTTTCTTTAAAAATAATAATCCGCTAGTCTAGCGACAGCCAAGCCGCTGTCAACTTTAAAAAACTGATAACTTTACCAAAGGTTAAAAAATGAGCATAGATTTAGATTACGACCAACAACATTTATGGCATCCCTATACGTCATCTATAAACCCACTGCCCTGTTATCCAGTAAGCTCTGCCGAAGGTTGCGAGATCATTTTAGAAGACGGTACTCGGCTCGTTGATGGCATGGCTTCTTGGTGGGCATGTATTCATGGTTATAAAGTGCCTGAGCTAGACCAAGCAGCCGCTCACCAACTTGGCAATATGTCGCACGTGATGTTTGGCGGACTCACTCATAAACCAGCCGTAGAGCTGGCTAAAAAGCTAGTTGCGCTAACACCACCAAGTTTAGAGCAAGTGTTTATTAGTGATTCAGGCTCAGTTGCGGTTGAAGTTGCGTTAAAAATGGCGCTGCAGTTCTGGCACGCAAAAGGTGAAAAACGTGCCAAGTTTGCCACCATAAGAAACGGCTACCATGGAGACACCTTTGGCGCTATGTCGGTCTGTGACCCAGATGGCGGTATGCATCAACTCTATCAAGGCTTCTTACCCGAGCATCTGTTTTGCGAAGCGCCGCAAACTCGCTTTGAGGAAACGTGGGATCCAGCAGACATCGAACCAATGCAGAAGATGCTCGAGCAACATCATCAGTCCATAGCGGCTGTGATTTTAGAACCAGTAGTTCAAGGCGCTGGAGGTATGCGTATTTACCACCCTCAATACTTAAAAGAACTGCGAAAACTGTGTGACCAATACCGGCTATTATTAATTGCCGACGAAATTGCCACCGGCTTTGGTCGAACCGGTAAACTGTTCGCCTGCGAGCATGCAGAGATAGAGCCCGACATACTTTGTCTAGGCAAAGGCTTAACGGGTGGCTACATGAGCCTTGCCGCGACCATCACCAGCAAATCTGTTGCTAATACGATTTGTAGTGGAGAGGCTGGCGTATTCATGCATGGTCCAACGTTTATGGGTAACCCACTAGCATGCGCGGTGGCAAATGCCAGCATTGACCTGCTTATTGCTTCAGACTGGCAAACTAAGGTTGCGACGATTGAACAATCACTTAAGACTCAACTTAAACAGTGCCTAAGCTTAGGAGCCGTAACAGATGTTAGGGTGTTAGGAGCCATTGGCGTGGTTGAGACAAAGCAGGCGGTGAATCTAGCAGACATTCAAGCGAAATTTGTGGAACTCGGTGTATGGATAAGGCCCTTTGGAAAACTAATTTACATCATGCCACCCTACACCATTTCAGCAAGCCAGCTTCAAAAGTTGACTGATGCTATTTATAAGGTGCTGACTAGCCTCTAAACAGCTTAAGGTAATAGAACAACAAAATAGCGATAACAATCGCCGCTAACAGGCCCATGTTCATTTTAAAATAGTCTGTTTTGCGGCGAGAGCGACTCCAGTTAACAAAGATACCCGCTAAGGTAATGCCACAGCAGCCCCACAGCAAAAACACAAATACTTGCCTTAAATCCTCTATCCAGTGGTCTCTATATCCTTGCCCGTCGGTGGTTTGAAAAGCGCTGTAAGCTATTTCTGGTCTTGCGTAATGATAAACCACCAAAGAACCGATGAACATTGTCCAAGCTAACAAGGAAATAATCACAAATAGCTTTTGAAGACCATCAGGCCCTTTTCGACGTTCTCTTCTGTTTTGCCGCATTAACCCACTCACCTTTCTTCCAACAAGCGTATTTGCTCAACATAAGTTATCGATTTCCAGAGTTTTATCAATTTTTACTTGAGTCTTTAGCCCTAAGAAGTAACATTGGTCACCTTACAATATTAGCACTATCAAATCGGAGCAGTTGTTTGCTATGACGCATTCTTCAGTGACAGACGTTTTGAGCGGAAAGTTCAGCGTTGGTCAACAAGTAACAATTAAGGGGTGGATCCGCACTCGTCGTGATTCAAAAGCAGGTCTTTCTTTCTTAGCCATTCATGACGGTTCGTGTTTCGACGCCGTTCAAGCTGTGGCACCTAATACCCTAGCCAATTATGAGAATGATGTCGTTAAACTAACTGCCGGCTGTTCGGTTGTTGTAACTGGTGAAGTCGTTGAATCTCCAGGTAAAGGCCAATCATTTGAAATTCAAGCTACAGAAGTTGAAGTGCTTGGTTGGGTAGAAAACCCAGACAGCTACCCAATGTCGGCTAAACGCCACAGCATTGAGTACCTACGTGAACACGCTCACTTGCGCCCTCGCACCAATGTAATTGGCGCGGTAACCCGTGTACGCAACTGTTTATCGCAAGCCATTCACCGCTTTTACCACGAACAAGGTTATGTTTGGGTAAGCACGCCAATTATTACCGGTAGTGATACTGAAGGCGCTGGTGAAATGTTCCGTGTATCTACTCTAGACATGAACAACCTACCGTTAAGTGAAAAAGGCGATATCGACTATCAACAAGACTTTTTTGGCAAAGAAACGTTCTTGACAGTATCTGGTCAGTTAAATGCTGAAACATACGCTTGTGCCTTGTCTAAAGTGTATACCTTTGGCCCAACTTTCCGCGCCGAAAACTCAAACACTAGCCGTCACTTGGCTGAGTTTTGGATGGTTGAACCTGAAGTGGCCTTTGCTGACTTAGAAGACGTAGCAAAATTAGCCGAAGACATGTTGAAGTATGTATTCAAAGCGGTTCTTGATGAGCGCATGGACGACATGAACTTCTTTGCCCAACGTATCAACAAAGAAGCTATTAGCCGTTTAGAGAACTTTGTAAATGCCGATTTTGCACAGGTAGACTATACCGATGCAATTCAAATCCTTAAGGATAGCGGTAAGAAGTTTGAGTACAACGTAGAATGGGGCATCGATATGTCTTCAGAGCACGAGCGTTACTTGGCAGAAGAACACTTTAAAGCGCCAGTGGTTGTTAAAAACTACCCTAAAGACATTAAGGCGTTTTACATGCGTCAGAATGACGATGGTAAAACTGTAGCAGCGATGGACGTTCTAGCACCAGGCATTGGCGAAATCATTGGCGGTAGCCAACGTGAAGAGCGTTTAGATGTGCTAGACGCCCGTTTACTAGAGCTAGACCTTAATAAAGATGACTACTCTTGGTACCGCGACCTGCGTCGTTACGGCACTGTACCGCATTCAGGCTTTGGTTTAGGTTTCGAGCGCTTAGTATCTTACGTGACCGGCGTAAGCAATATTCGTGACGTAATACCGTTTCCACGCGCACCTAAAAACGCCGAATACTAATATTTAGTTAATCACTAAATATCGCTAAAAGCCTCAATTTATTTGAGGCTTTTTTATTTCTAGATCATCCTCACACTCGAACTCTTTGCAGCATATACCATAGCAATCAAAGCTATACAGCTTTGTATTCATCATCCATACTTAAGCCCATTACCACGGCGCGGCCGGGAAGTAGTTAAAAAGGATTTACATGAAAAAATTAAAAGTTGTAACCACTGAAGACGTATTACTTACCTTGTGTAACTCGGTAACCAATGTATTGAGCAAGGCTACCACCAGTGAAATTAAGTATTCAGCCATGGTGCAAAAGATAAACAAGACTTGTTTAAAGCCAGATATTGGCTGCTTTGTTCTGTTTGATGGCGGCTTCTCTGGTTTAGTGGTTATTAACTTTACTGCAGATGCGGCCATGGAAATTTACCGCAATTACATGCTTCACATGGGGATCCCAGAATCAGAACTCGCTCAGCAACATACCGCTGACGAAGTGGGTAACGTAATGGGTGAATTAATGAATCAGATGGTGGGTTACTTTACGGGTGTTATTGGTAAAGAATTACAAACCTCGCTCACTCAAAACCAACCCAAAATGTTGGCTTTAAACAAGCAAGTTTTAATCTCAATTGATACTAACTTGGACCGACCTCAAGCTAGGCGAGTAACCTTCACTACCGCTAAGAACAACATCTTCTATCTTGAACTGGCCATGGATAAAACTGAGTTTATTAAACTTCATGAGTTTGAAACAGAAGACGATGTTGATCCAGATGATCTTATCGAGCAAGCCGCTACACAGAAGAAAGCACAGCAAGAGCCCAAAGACGTAGCGCAAACCATTGATCAAGACTTACTTGACGAGCTAGGTATTTAAGCCAGTAACTGTTGAATATGCTCAAGGCTTGCTTGAGCATCTTTATAATTTAAACCCACCGAATGAAAATGACCATCTTTCTCTAGCACTAAAGATGGGAAACCTTGAATAGGCAGGCTTCGAGCAAACTGAATTTCTTCGAGTAAATTAGCATTCAGTTGTTCACTGCTGATATCAGTCTTAAACCTCTCTAGGTCTACGTTTAATCCTTCAGCTAAATCAATTAACACAGATAGGTCTGAGGGATTTTTTGCGTCTAAATAATAAGCCTGCTGAATAGCAACTATCATCGCTTTCTCAGCACCCTGCTGCTTCGAAGCAAGAACTGCTCGATTAGCTGGATAGGTAGAACGTCTTGGGGTATTTAATTCCCAAAACTGGTAATTGAATTGTGCCCCCAATTGATTGGCAATCTTTCGCCAAGTTTGCTGCAAAAAAGCCTGCATCTCTACAGGCATTTCAAGATCTGAGTCGGGCGCTAAACCACCGAGTAAGTAAACCAACTCGATATTGCTAGGTAATATCTGCTCAAGCTCTAACAATGTTGGCTTATAACCCCAGCACCAAGAACACATAGGGTCATGAACGTAGTACAGTCGGTCTTTAGCCATAAGTACTTACAACCAAGTGACATAGTCTTTAAATGGTAATTCCCTTGGCTTAGCTACCTTAGTTTGTGGGCTACCTAAATAAAGAAAGCCCACAATTGATTCATGTTCAACTAAACCAAGTTCATGATTTACGATTGAGCTATACGCCATAGGCCCTGTTCGCCAAATACCATTATACCCTTGGGCATAGGCAGCCATTTGCATGGCATGCACAGCACAACCGGCTGACAGTACTTGTTCAATCTCAGGTACTTTTGAATGGGTTTTCGGTGAGGCAATGACAATAGTAATTAACGGGGCACGAAACGGCATGGTTTTAGCTTTTTCTGCATCACCCTCTTCTGCCAGAGCAGCTTGTTCAAAAATTCCCGCAAGCTTTGAAAGGCCTTCACCACTAACATGAATAAACCTCCATGGACTTAAGCCTCCATGGTCGGGCGCTCTAAGGCCAGCCTTCCAAATGGTTTCCAACTCTGCACCTTCTGGTGCTGGTGCAGCTAAACGCGCGCAAGAGTGACGATTTAGTAATAAATCTAAGGCTTTCATTGTTTTCCTTAACCACTTAAATATAGCGCCATTGTGCGCGAATTATGCTAAAAGTAAAGCCAAGTACCCACAGGTTTAGGCGCTTTTGAAATGGTTTTAGAGCGGCATCAACATATAAACAAAATACGTCAACAACAACTCAAGCAGTTGCAAGATTGGGTAAAACAAAACCCCAAGCAAACAGCTGCTCTTGTTCAGCGTTGGCTTAAGTTAAATAAGCGCCGCTAGTTCAGCACCTTGGCGAATAGCACGCTTGGCATCAAGCTCTGCTGCTACATCTGCTCCACCTATAAGGTGAGAGCTAACACCAAGTGCAGTTAAATCATCATGCAAGGTTCTTAACGGCTCTTGCCCAGCACAAACCACCACATGGTCAACTTCAAGAATCGAGTCTTTGCCATTAACGGAAATATGTAAGCCTTGATCATCTATCTTTTTGTATTCAACGCCCGCTAGCATTTCTACTTGGTTTTTCTTTAAGGTTTCTCGATGGATCCAACCGGTAGTTTTGCCCAGGTTTTTCCCTACCTTACTGGCTTTACGTTGGCATAAATACACCTTACGCAAAGCAGGATGATTGGTGTGCTCTTTTAATCCACCGGCTTCTGCCATACTGCTATCTATTCCCCAATTGTCAAGCCAACGTCCAACATTGGTTGATAACGAAGGCTTTTGTTCAACCAAAAACTCGGCTACATCGAAGCCTATTCCGCCAGCGCCAATAATCGCAACTCGTTCTCCTACTTCTTTTTGATCTCTTAATACATCCAAATAGTTATACACTTTAATGTGCTCTATGCCTTCTATCGGAGGGGTTCTTGGAGAAATACCGGTAGCTATTACGACTTCATCTGCATTTAATCCAGCTAACATTGGCGCATCAACTTTAGTTTCTAATTCAACCTTAATATTTAGCTGTTTAATTCTATTAGCAAAATAACGTAAGGTTTCGTAGAACTCTTCCTTGCCTGGGATCTGCTTAGCATAGTTAAACTGGCCACCAATCTGAGAACCTTGGTCGTAGATGGTAACTGTGTGTCCTCGCTCCGCAGCATAACAAGAAAATGCCAGTCCAGCGGGCCCCGCTCCCACAACGGCAATAGTTTTACTGCTTGAGCTTTTTTCAAAGGTAAGCTCTGTTTCATAACAGGCTTGCGGATTAACTAAGCAACTCGCTCGCTGTTGTTTAAAGACATGATCTAAGCAAGCTTGGTTACAGCCAATACAGGTATTTATTAGAGCCGCTTGATTATTTTTGGCTTTTTCTACAAACATAGGATCAGCTAATAATGGCCTTGCCATGGAAACCATATCAGCTTGCCCTGATCGCAATATGTTCTCTGCTACATCAGGTGTATTAATTCGGTTTACAGCAACCATGGGGATACTAACATGTTGCTTTATTTTTTCTGTTACCCAAGCAAAAGCTGCTCGTGGCACACTGGTGGCGATAGTTGGTACACGAGCTTCGTGCCAGCCAATACCAGTATTTAGAATAGTTACACCGGCTTGTTCAAGTGCTTTAGCTAGGGTGACAACTTCGTCGTAAGTGCTGCCCTTTTCAACCAAATCTAACATCGAAAGACGAAATACAATGATAAAATCGTCTCCAACGGCAGCACGTGTTTTCTTAACAATTTCTAGAGGGAATTTAATACGATTTTGGTAATTGCCTCCCCAACCATCACTACGCTGGTTAGTGCGTGCGCAAATAAACTGGTTAATTAGGTACCCTTCAGAACCCATGATTTCGACACCATCATAACCGGCTTTTTTAGCCAATTTTGCGCTGTTGGCAAAATCTTCAATGGTGTTTTTTATTTGCCGCTCGCTCATTGCCTTAGGTTTAAAAGGGGAAATGGGCGCTTTAATCTTACTAGCACTAACATTAAATGGATGGTATCCGTATCGGCCAGCATGCAATATTTGCAGGGCGATTTTTCCGCCCTCTTTATGCACCGCGTCGGTAATAGTGCGATGCTTTTTTACTTGCCAAGGAAAACTTAACTGGCAGCCGTTTGGCGCTAAGCGTCCTCTAAAATTAGGGGCGATACCACCGGTAACAATTAAACCTACCCCACCTTTTGCTCTTAGTGCATAAAAGGCAGCGAGTTTTTCGAAACCACCCTTCTCTTCTTCTAAACCAGTATGCATAGACCCCATTAATACCCGGCTTTGCAATTGGGTAAAACCTAAGTCTAATGGCGCTAGTAAATGGGGGTACTTGGTCATCTGTGTAACCTCAATCCTTGGTTAATGTTATGAAACTGTTAATAGAGTATACAAACCAAACCTTTGTTTCAAACATTTGTTTAAATATTTGCAGGTGCCTGTTTTATATGACTATGGTAACGTTTAGTTATTGTTGACATTATTAAGTGACCCACAGTGTTTAAATTAATTAAGAACATATTTCGCTTTTTCTGGCGAACCTTAAACTTCATCCGCTCCCTTTTAGTTAATTTGTTTCTGTTGTTTATGGTTGTGATGGTCATCATTGCATTAAGCAGTGTTAGTCAAGATCCCGTTGAACCACCAAGTGCTGCAGCTCTAAGGCTTGTATTAGATGGTCAAATAGTAGAGCAGCGCCAACGTGTTAATCCGATGGCCGAGCTAAGTAACGAATTATTAGGTAATAACACAGAAAAAGAGATTGACCTGCACAATGTGGTTAAAGCCATTGATGAAGCTAGGATTGATAGCAACATTACCGGATTAGTTTTGGAGCTTGGTGCAATGCCAAATACTAGCCAGACTAAATTAGCAATTATTGGCAAAGCCTTAGAAAGATTTAAAGACAGCGACAAACCCATCATTGCTTATGCCGACTACTATGACCAACACCAATACTATTTAGCCAGTTTTGCAGATCAGTTATTGCTGAATCCAAAAGGCGCAGTATTGATGCGTGGTATGAACTCGCGTCGTTTGTTTTTTAAAGATGCCATCGACAAGTTAGATATCACCACTCACGTGTTTCGTGTAGGCACCCACAAATCGTTTGTAGAGCCCTATCTGCGCAACGATATGTCTGATGAAGCAAAACAGGATTTAGCGCGTTGGATGGACCAATTGTGGTCTGCTTATTTAGATACCGTTGCAAACAACCGTCAACTATCGGTCAATCACCTTCTGCCTGAACCTTCGGCTTTGCTAGCACGCTTAAAAACAGTAGATGGCAACGGGGCACGATATGCAGAAAAATTTGGTTTAGTTGACCAGTTAACTACCCGCGCTCAAGCTAAACAAATATTAGTGGATACTTTTGGTAAAAATGACGAAGGAGATAGCTATCAAGCTCGCCATTACGTTGAGTATCTGCAAAACGTTGCAGATGACCCTTCTAGTGAAAACAAAATCGCTCTTATTGTTGCCCAAGGCGCCATTGTGGGAGGCCGCGGACAAGAAAAGGTAATTGCAGCCGACACCGTATTAGCCCAGCTCAATCAAGTATTGGATGATGAGCAGATTAAAGCGGTAGTGATGCGCGTAGACAGCCCTGGTGGAAGCGCATTTGCCTCAGAGCTTATCCGTGAAAAATTGCAGCAAATCCAAGAACAAGGAATTCCTGTAGTTGTTTCCATGGGCAGCGTAGCCGCTAGCGGCGGCTATTGGATATCATCAACTGCGGATCAAATTTTTGCTAGCCCTACAACCATTACTGGTTCTATAGGTATTTTTGGTATGTTTGCCACTTTAGAAAATGCCTTAGCCAAACTAGGCATTAGCAGTGATGGTTATGCAACCAGCCCACTGGCAGAGATTGGCCCTTTCCAGCCCTTACCAAAAGAGTTAGCTGAGATTATTCAACTTAATGTTGAACACGGATATCACGACTTTTTGTCGCTAGTTTCTGCTGGACGAGACATCCCGTTATCTGAGATGGAAAAGATCGCCGAAGGACGAATTTGGACTGGCCAAGATGCACTAAACAACGGCTTAGTTGACCAACTAGGGGATTTAAACGACGCAATTGATTACGCGGCGAGTATAAACGAGTTGGATTCTTACCAAGTAGAAACGTTAACTCCTCCGCTTAACCCAAGAGAGCGTCTAATTGCCCAATTCTTTGACAGCCAAATTAGTGCTGCGCTAGCTAATGTTGTTCCTAATTGGCAGTTATTTAACCAAATTGCTGGACAAGCGCCTGCAATAGACAAGTTTAGCGACCCACTTGGTCAATACAGCTTCTGTGCGGTATGTGAACAATTTTAGGCCAAATTAAATAAACAAAAACGGCTAATTACTTTAGACAAACATCAGACTATAATTTCACAAATTCTTTGAATTATAGTCTGATGAATCGAAAATCAATATATATTGCTTATACTGGCGGCACCATCGGCATGCAACGTAGCGAAAGAGGCTACGTGCCTGTTGCCGGGTTCATGGGTGATTGCCTAGAAGCGATGCCAGAGTTCAAACGCGATGAAATGCCCGAATTCACGGTACATGAGTTTTCTCCCCTAATAGATTCCGCAGATATGGATCCGCAGCATTGGCAACTAATTGCTGAGGATATACAAGCCAACTACGAAAAATACGATGGCTTTGTAGTGCTGCACGGCACCGACACTATGGCTTACACAGCGTCTGCTCTATCCTTTATGCTAGAGAACTTAAGCAAACCGGTAATTGTTACTGGTTCGCAAATTCCACTTAGTGAATTGCGATCAGATGGGCAAACCAACTTACTAAATGCCTTGTACCTAGCGGCGTATTACCCAGTTCATGAAGTATGCTTATTCTTTAACAACAAATTGTTACGGGGAAACAGAAGCACTAAAGCGCATGCTGACGGATTCGATGCCTTTATGTCGCCTAATTTCCCGCCGTTGTTAAAAGCTGGCATTGATATTGAAGTTATCACAGGGCAAGTTCGACCAACAGGGATTAGTGCTCTACAAATCAGCCCCATTGTGCCGCAACCTATAGGAGTGGTTAGCCTCTACCCTGGAATATCAACTGAAGTTATTGGAAATTTGCTACTTCAACCCGTTAAGGCGTTAATACTACTAAGTTACGGTGTAGGTAATGCCCCACAGCATCAATCAATGTTAGAGCAATTACAAGAAGCTAGCGATAGAGGCATTATTGTTATTAACCTTAGCCAATGTTTAACAGGTAAAGTAAACATGGGCGGTTATGCTACTGGCAATGCATTAGCGAAAGCTGGAGTGGTAAGTGGTGGCGATATGACTACCGAAGCGGCACTGGCCAAATTGCATTACTTACTAAGTAAAAACCTACCCAGCCAGCGAATTCGTGAATTACTTTGCCAAGACATTCGAGGCGAAATCTCTATTTAACTGTCGTTTTGAGGAACACTAATAATAGTTTGGTCCTCTTTGTACTGACGTTTCAACTCTTGTTTGGATTTCATTACTAACTCACCATCTGTTCCAACAGTAAAATGTTGGGGCTGATGGTTATGTTTAGACTGATACAAGATAACCATTTGCTGGGTATGATCTCGTTGCTCATCAGTTACTGGCTTACCATCAGGCCAGCGACCAGTTTCTACCGCCGTTAGCATATTCTGGTAAATCTCAGGGCTAATTGCAGCCAACAATTTATCTACATCCATTTATCACTCCTATAATGTTATGGAAACACTAACAAACCGACACAATACTGCCAAGCTATATTGTGAACAGTTAACTTAATCGGGCAAATTAGGAGAAGCTATATGGAAAATATTTGTGGTAATCTTAGCCCATTAAAGCATTGTTTAAATTGAATTCAGGGAAATGATTTGTCTTTAGTAAAGCCATTCGGCTATAGCTTTTTTTTAGCATTACCTCTAGTACTAAGTGGTTGCGACACAGGATTTGATTTATTCGGCTTTGGTAGTCGCTCGGTTAAAAGTATATGTAAAAGCAACCCTGAATTATGTGAAGACTTAAATCGCGATGGCTGGTGTAAAAAAGAGCGCAATGGAGTGATTATTAGCCGCTTCAACGAAATGAATGAAACAAATGAGATCAACCAATACCATTTGATTAAAAACTACCGAGATTATAATTTTTGCATAGAGCTAGCAGCCAGCATTGAACCTAAATACGACAAGTCTCGAAAAACCCAACGAGTAATCGGCTTACTAACATCACTAGAAGAACTTGAACGCCTAGAAGCAGAAACTAAAGAGTCTAACTACCCATTTTTGTCTATGTATCACTGGACACAGTTTCGCGATCAAGCAGCAGGAGAACGCTTTCTTGCCCTTGAAGGAACAGAGCAGCTTAATCACCCCGACTTACAGTGGACATTGGCTATTTACTACAGTGGCAAAGACGCTAAAAAGACTATCAGCATACTGCAAAATTCCTTTAAGCTGTTTGGTGAGGAAGAAACCATACCTGCCAAATATGCAGAGGCGATTACTTCTCAATACATGACGCTAAAAGATTACCGTCAGGCTTATTTGTGGGCTCAAGTAGCGGCCTTATTCGAGGACCACAGCAAACAAGACTACTCCGGTCTAAACCACAAGTTAAAGCTATCAGAAGAGCAACAGAAGGTATTGAAAGAAGAAGCCAGTATTATCTTTAAACAAATAGAAAAAAGACAATACCGTTTATAGTGGCGGGTTTACTCAGCAGTAAAATCTAGAGCGACTGAATTTATACAGTAGCGCTCTCCTGTCTCGGTAGGGCCATCGTTAAATACATGGCCCAAATGCGCATCGCATTGGCTACAGCGTACTTCGATCCGCTCCATATTATGACTTTGGTCTCTTACAAAAGTAACTACCCTGCTCTCTGCAATCTTATCAAAACTCGGCCAGCCACAACCTGAATCAAACTTTGATTCCGAGTTAAATAGCAGCTGGTTGCAGCAAACACAATGATAGACACCTTGCTGTTTATTGTGTAGCAGAGTACCTGAAAATGGACGTTCAGTGGCTCCTTTTCGAGTTACTTGGTAAGCCATTTCACCTAACAAGGCATGCCATTCTTGCTCGTCTTTTACAATCTTACTCACGATTTTACTTGTTCCAACAATAACATTGATTTTGCTTTAAGTTTGACACTAGTTACGCCGCGAAGTTTCTTTTCAAATATGGCTTGCTCATTTGCAGTATCCATTTGTTGACACCAAATTGATTTACCCTCGGCAGTTGGGATCACAAAGTCAATTTCATGAGAGCTGGCGTTAATAATCCATAACCAACGCTCTTTTGATTCTCGAAGATTTCTTACTTCAACTGCCACAGCCCAAGCATGCGATTGATGCCAGTCTTCTTGGTGCATATTCTCACCATCGTGACGATACCAACGCACTCCATGTAATTGTGAATGGCATTTCTCGTAGCTGTCATTTTCCAACTGTAAATAGTGAAAAACACGAGAACGCTTGCGCAGTGCCATAAGTTGCTGACAAAAGTTCAAGAACTGTTTTTGATCACGGTCTAAATTCCAATTAAACCAACTTATTTCATTGTTTTGACAGTATGCGTTGTTATTGCCTTGCTGAGTGCGGCTAAGTTCATCACCACCAAGAAAATGCGGCACACCTTGAGATAACATCAGCGTTGCGAGTAAATTGCGCTTTTGTTTACGACGTAAGGCTAAAACCTTTTTGTCTTTAGTTAGGCCTTCTTCACCATAGTTGGCTGAAATATTATGGCCGTGACCATCACGATTCTCTTCACCATTTGCTTGGTTATGACGTTGCTCATAGCTAACTAAGTCTTCTAAGGTAAATCCATCGTGATAACAAATATAATTAACACTAGTGTGAATACTTCTGCGGCTGGCTAGAAACAGATCTCGCGATCCCATAATACGAGTCGCCATCTCGCCCAATAAGCCATGCTCACCTTTCCAAAATCCGCGGCTAGTATCTCTAAATCGGTCGTTACATTCCATCCAGCGTTCAGGGAAGTGGCCTAATTGATAACCATTAGGGCCAATGTCCCAAGGTTCTGCGATCATCTTCGCTTGAGACAAAATAGGATCTTGTGCGACAGCTTTAAAAAATGCAGCTTGACTGGTGTAATGATTATTCTCTCGACCAAGGCTAACAGCTAAATCGAAACGAAAGCCGTCTACCTGCATTTCGTCAACCCAATAGCGCAAACTATCTAGCACTAGCCTCAAACTAACCGGATGATCTAGACTAACGCTGTTACCACATCCAGTATTGTTTGCGTAATGGCTATAGTCTGGGCTATCACCAATTCGTTCAAACAGGTAGTAATGTTTGTTATCTAAACCTCTATAACATAAGGTAGGGCCATCATCACCAGACTCTGCTGTGTGATTAAACACCACGTCCAGAATCACCTCAATTCCATTTCGATGTAGCTCTCGCACCATGGTTTTGAACTCAACCAGCGCATTGGTTTTGGCATAACGCGGTTCCGGCGCCATAAATAAAATGGGGTTGTACCCCCAATAGTTGCTTAGTCCAAGACCTTTTAGTCTAGGTTCCGACATAAACGCAGCCGTAGGAAGCAACTGAACAGAGGTAATCCCTAGGTCCTTTAGGTGTTTGATACTTGCACTATCTGATACACCTAGGTAACTACCCCGGTTGTGCTCAGCAACTTGGGCATTCAGTTTACTAAACCCTCTTACATGGGTCTCGTACAACACCATATCTTGGCGTTCTACCTTAGGTTTGGTCACCCCTTGCCAATCAAAATGGTTATCACAAACAATACACTTTGGAATAAGAGCAGCATTATTTTCTTGGTAAGCTTTACTATCCCATATAAGTGGCCGTGAAATAGCTTTAGCATAGGGATCTAAAATGAGCTTTCGAGGGTCGTACCAGCTGCCATGTTCTGGCTGGTAAGCACCAAAAACACGATAGCCGTAATATTGATTAACCTTGATACCCTTCACATAACCAAAACGGATACCGCCTTGCTTACCAGGTAAAACTAGACGTGCGACTTCATTTTCATGTTCGTCGAATAAGCACAACTCAATATGCTTAGCATCGCCGGCATGAATGGCAAAATTACATCCATTTTCATCGAGAGTAGCGCCTAAAGGATAGTCCCTTCCAGGGGATACCTGATACTGACTAAGGCTAAAAGGTAAAGGCTTTAATTGACTTCTTGTAGACATGCAAACCTTATTAACCCCTCGCTCCAGCGAGGGGTTATTAACAATGTATTTAATCTACTTTGATTAAATACAATGTTGATAGCGGTGGCAAGTTTAAAATCACAGAATTTTCACGACCATGGCTAGCAACAGATTCAGATTGGAATTCAGTTCCTGCATCATAGTTACCACCCCAGTACATTTCTGAATCTGAGTTCAAAATGATCCGGTAGCGGCCTTTTTCTGGCACAGCCAAACGATAGTTATCACGAGGAACTGGAGTAAAGTTACATACAACAATAACTTTTTGCTGACTATTTAGGGCATTACGTTGGAATACCAACACACTTTTTTCCCAGTCGTCGTGATCAATCCACTCAAAACCTTGAGTATCATAATCACCTTCATACATCGCTGGGTGCTCGCGATATACTTTGTTTAGCTGTTTAACTAACTCCTGCTGCCCTTTATGTTTTGGATATTCCAATACATTCCACTCAAGGCTAGAATCGTGATTCCACTCACTAGCTTGTGCAATCTCGTTACCCATAAAGTTTAGCTTTTTACCCGGATGCGCGTACATAAATGCGGTATAAGCGCGCAGGTTAGCGGCTTGTTGCCATTCATCACCTGGCATTTTCCCTAGTAATGAGCCCTTACCGTGAACTACTTCATCATGTGAAATAGGCAATACAAAGTTCTCATCATAGTTATATACCATGGCGAAAGTAATTTCGTTGTGGTGATACTTTCTGAATGCAGGATCTTTTTGCATATAAGTTAAAGAGTCATGCATCCACCCCATATTCCACTTAAAACCGAAGCCTAAACCGCCAGTAAATGTAGGACGAGAAACACCCGAAAATGCCGTCGATTCTTCAGCTATGGTCATAGCATGTGGGTACTGGCGATAAACTTCTTCGTTGAACCACTTAAGTAAGCTAATAGCTTCGTAGTTATGATTTCCGCCATCTACGTTTGGTACCCACTCGCCTTCTTCTCGTGAGTAATCCCAATAAAGCATCGATGCTACTGCATCTACTCGTAAGCCATCCACATGGAATTTATCTAACCAGATTAGAGCACTGGCAACTAAGAATTGGCGTACGGTATCTCTGCCAAAGTCATAGATGTATGAATTCCAATCGTTGTGCCACCCACGGCGCGGATCTTCATACTCGTATAAATGCGTACCATCAAATTGAGCTAAGCCGTGAGAATCACTTGGGAAGTGCGCAGGAACCCAATCAACAATAACGCCGATACCATTTTGGTGGCATTGATCGACTAAAAATTTAAAGTCATCTGGGTTACCAAATCTGCTGGTTGGCGCGAACAAACCGATAGGCTGGTAACCCCAAGATCCATCAAAGGGAAACTCGGAAATAGGCAATACTTCAATGTGGGTGTAACCCATTTCTTTGACATACTGGACCAACTCAACAGCTAGTTCACGATAGCTCAAATAGTTGTTGCCGGTGGCCTCAACTTTGCGACGCCAAGAACCAAGATGCACTTCATATATGCTCATTGGTTGGTGACGCTTATCGTTATTTTGAGAACGTATCCACTCTTCGTCATTCCACTGATATTGGTCATGGTCCCAAACCACTGAGGCAAATGACGGGTACTGCTCAGAGCTAAAACCTACCGGGTCAGTTTTATGAGGCAGCGAATGACCATGACGATCTTTTAATTCGTACTTGTACTTGGTACCAGAATCCAATCCTGGAACAAACAAAACCCAATGGCCGTCTAGTGAACGCTGCATCGGCAAGCGACGACCATCCCAGTGGTTAAAATCACCAATTAAACTCACACTTGATGCACTAGGCGCATACACACCAAACCGCACCCCTTTTACTTGTACGCCGTCCACTTCAATAGTTTTAACCTGTGCGCCTAACACCTGGTAAAGGTTTTGCGGCGCATGAGTCATTGTGGCTAAACCCTCATAAGCTTGGTCGGTAAATTGATAAGGGTCTACTACTGTTAGTTTGCTGTCGGCGTATTCAACTTCTAACTGGTAAGCAAAGTGCTCTTCAGTATCAAACTCTAATTCAAAAAGGCCTTGCGGAGATAACTGGCCCATTGCTCCCAAAACTTCGCCATTTAGCGACATCACAGCTATCGCTTTTGCATCAGGTTGCCAAGCCCTTAATACCAAGCCTTTACCTTTGGCTTTTACGTTTAAACCAAGAGCATTAAATGGCTCACTTAAACGCACGCTGGACAATTGTTGAACTAATTTAGAAACCTGAGAAGACAAAGATTGTTTCATTATGTACTTACCTTAACGTCCTGAGAATAAGGGGATTTGGTCATTAATGCTTAGGTTAGCGCAACTCTCACCGCTTTTCTCAATTAATCAGTAGTAAAGTGAGATAGAAAACATTTTCATAGGCAAAAAAAAGCGCTCCGAAGAGCGCCTGTTTATAAAATAATCACTTTTACTTGCTAGCTTTGTTACGAGCGTCTGTTAATGAGTGCATTAAGTGTTGAACATCATGATTGTTAAACAAGTCACTTAAATTCCAAGTTAACTTACGGCGCCAGTTTGGGTATTCGCTTGAAGTACCCGGTACATTGACTGGCTTATCCATCTCCATCCAATCTTCTAACTGAACAGATAGTAAGTTACAGCTGCCCTTTGCCATGTGAACTTGTATACCGTAGTTCAAACCTTTGTCCATGCCCACCCAGTTTACATCTCGAGAAATGTAATCAGGAATGCTTTGGTGACCGTGCAAGGTATCTAACAGCTTTTGCTTGTTCTCATGACGATCTTGGTAAAGACTTTGTAGCACTTCTTCGTCAGGGTAAATGCCTAGCTCGCGACCTAAGGCTAAATCATCACAATGCCAGAAACCGCGTAAGGTTGGCATATCGTGAGTAGTTACCGCAGACATTGCCTGCTCTGGGTAATGCGCCGGTGAAATAAAGCCACCATCTTCTGCTTGCTCAAAGAAGAAAATACGGTAAGAGTGAACACCGTTTTCTTGTAGAACTTCAAAGATGCCATCAGGAACAGTACCTAAGTCTTCGCCAATGATTAAACACTGGTTGCGATGACTTTCAAGTGCCAGAATACCTAGCAAGTCTTGAATTGGGTAGTAAAGGTAAGCACCTTTATCTGCTGAATCTTCAACAGGAACTAGCCATAAGCGCAATAGAGCCATTGCATGGTCGATACGCAAAGAACCACATGAGCGCATATTAGAACGGAATAAATCAACCATTGGCTGATATTGTTGCTCTTCTAGCACAGCTGGATCCATTGGAGGCAAGCCCCACTTCTGACCTAGTGGGCCAAGAATATCTGGCGGAGCACCAACACTTGCGTCAAGAGAGTACAAATCGCCATTTGCCCATATCTCAACACTACCTTCACTCACACCCACAGCTAAATCACGGTATAAGCCCATGACCATGCCCGACTCTTTAGCAACCGCATCTACAGCAGCTAATTGCTCATCGGCAATCCACTGTAGCCATAAGTAGAAATCTACAGCTTCTTGGTTAGCTTTTACCCACTCAGCTACTGCTGGTAGGTGGTATTCTTTGTACTCGTCTGGCCACGCTGGCCAACCCCAAGCATTACCAATACTGTCGTATAAATGTGCTTGTAGCGCATCATAAGTAGCTTGAGCTTGTAAGCTTTCGCCACCTTCTTTAACGAAAGTGCGGAATTCATTAGCTCGCTTAGTACGACCCTTCTGAATAGTTTGGAACTGCTTGAAAACAAGCTTAAGTGCTTCGAGTTTTGCTTCCGTTACACCGGTGTAGTCTACCCACTCGCTGCTGCGTAACTGTTCCAAACGGTTTTGGAAAGCACCGCTAGCCACTAGGGCTGCAGCATCTGAATCGGCAAATTCTGTGATAGCTTCTACGTCGATATAAACAATATTCAACCAACGACGCGAGGATGGACTATAAGGGCTGGCGGCTTCTGGGTTAGCTGGGTATAGCGAGTGAATCGGGTTTAGACCGACAAAATCACCGCCACGCTCAGCAATGTTTTTAACTAATACCTGTAAATCTGAGAAGTCGCCGATACCCCAGTTAGTCTCTGTACGTAAACAATATAACTGTACACTTGGGCCCCATACTTTTTTGCCATTAGCAATTTGAGGCTGAATGTAAGCGGCTTTGGGAGCAACAATGTAGCGAGTTTCAGCCAGAACCTTACGACCACCTTTAAGAGAGACACTTAAAGAGTGATAACCAATAGGTAAATCCAAGTTTAAGTTAACGATGTAAGCTTGGTATTCAACATCATTAACAGTGTGAGTTTCTATCAACTCTCCCTCTACAGGAGTAATTTGTCCTTTAAACTCTTCACCTTGCTCAGTCTTCAACTTCCAAGTGAACGCTTTATTAGCTAACTCGATAGGAACACGGATCTCTAATGGATATTCAGAAGCTACACGTACCACTTTTACTACCGGCATAACTTTTTGCCAATAGTTTAGTACGTCCTCTTCATAACGCTGTGCTAGTTGCTCTGCATCGTCTACAGGGTAGCCAAGCGCTTTTAACAGTTTTGATTTGCTTTCAGGTACGACTTGCGCCGGATTACCCCAAGCATCTACATAGCTGGTTTCAATGCCGCGAAGCTTAACCAACTGTTCAATGATTTGATCTGACATAACATTTCCCGAGTTATTGCTTTTGTCTAACTAATTATTATTTTTTAGCGCGTGTATTGTACTCATCCTAACGCTCGATTTATCGATCTAGCACAAATTTCGCTAAATTAATTTTATCCGAGATTTAGTGATATTGATTGTTTTTTTTTACTTCTGAGCTAATACTTCGTTCTGCAAATGTTAGCTTGCTCATTTTTAAACCATTAATTGATATCGCGCAAATTAATTGGCGATTGAACTTGACCATTTTTAAAAATGTTGTAAGTTTACAACCAATTTCTACATCTGTTAACACTTGGAACATTAGGTATCACTATGACAATTAAAGTTGGTATTAACGGTTTTGGCCGTATTGGACGTTTCGTATTCCGTGCTTCTGTTGAGCGCAGCGACATTGAAGTAGTAGGCATCAACGACTTAATCGACGTTGAATACATGGCTTACATGCTTAAGTATGACTCAACTCACGGTCGCTTCAACGGCAGCGTAGAAGTAGTTGACGGTAACTTAGTAGTAAACGGCAACGTTGTTCGCGTAACTGCAGAGCGCAACCCTGAAGATCTAAAATGGGGTGAAATTGGTGTTGATGTAGTTGCTGAAGCAACTGGTATCTTCCTAACTGACGAGACCGCTCGTAAGCACATCACTGCTGGCGCGAAGAAAGTAGTTCTAACTGGTCCTTCTAAAGACGCTACTCCTATGTTCGTAATGGGCGTAAACCAAGAGTCTTACGCTGGTCAAGACATCGTTTCTAACGCTTCTTGTACTACTAACTGTTTAGCGCCTATTGCTAAAGTTCTAAACGACAAGTGGGGCATTGAATCTGGTCTTATGACTACTGTTCACGCTACTACTGCTACTCAGAAAACTGTTGACGGTCCTTCTGCTAAAGACTGGCGCGGTGGTCGTGGTGCTTCTCAAAACATCATCCCGTCTTCAACTGGTGCAGCTAAAGCTGTAGGTGTTGTACTTCCTGAGCTAAACGGCAAACTAACTGGTATGGCTTTCCGCGTGCCTACTGCTAACGTTTCTGTAGTTGACCTAACAGTTAACCTAAAAGAAGCTGCTAGCTACGAAGAAATCTGTGCTGCTATGAAAGCTGCTTCTGAAGGCGAAATGGCTGGCGTACTTGGTTACACTGAAGACCAAGTTGTTTCTCAAGATTTCATCGGCGAAACTCAAACTTCTGTATTCGATGCAAAAGCTGGTGTAGCTCTAACTGACAAATTCGTTAAAGTTGTATCTTGGTACGACAACGAAATCGGTTACTCAAACAAAGTTCTAGACCTAATCGCTCACATCTCTAAATAAGATATGTAGTTACTAGATAGAATTTAAAAGCGGCCTTAGGGTCGCTTTTTTTATAGGTAAAAATCATGATCTTAGAAAAGCTTAAGCTAACGGTTATTAAGCAGATAGATAACGCGGTGTTTGAAGTTAGCAACCCCGAAGGGATGGTGTTTTATTGGGTTGATCATCCCAATGCTAAAGCACTCATTGCTCAGCAAGGCGCTCACCTTGTCTCATACCGCCCTAACCCAGGTGAAGAAACCCTTTGGTTAAGTGATGATAGTCTGTTTACCCAAGGGAAAGCCATTAGAGGCGGAATACCCATCTGTTGGCCACGCTTTGGTAACCTAGGCGATAACAGTCTTCCGAAACACGGCTTTGCTAGAACAAGCCTTTGGTCTTTAGATGAAACCAATACCAGTGAGGATAGCTGCTCAATTCGTTTGAGTTTAAAGCACAGCGCTACACCGGGCATTGCATTAACTTGCTTGTTTACCTTTACTAACAATCTTTGTGTAGACTTAATCACCAAGAACAATAGTGAAAATAGCTTTGAATTCACAGGTGCCTTGCACAGCTATTTCATTACTGATGTAAAAAAACTACACATCGGATCACTTGGGAAACAATATTTTGATGCTCTTAGCCAAAAAGTTGTGGTTGAATCAGCTGGTTTTAAGCTTAGTGAAGAAACCGACCGTATCTATCTACAGTCAGCAGATAGCAATGTAATCACTAATGGTGAACGTTCATTAAACATTCACCATAGTGGTAATGACAGCGTAGTTGTTTGGAACCCAGGCGAACAATTAACCAACCAAATGGATGATGTTAGCGACTATCACCAGTTTATTTGTGTTGAAACGGCCATTACTCAATCACCAGTTTGTTTGCCACCTCAGCGCTCTCACTGTCTACAACAAATTATTTCTTAACAAAAAAGCCCTAGGCATTACACCTAGGGCTTTTAATTCCACACCGTTTAAGAATTACACTTTAGTAATGCCAAACACTTGGTTCTCTTGCTCTTGTACACGGATGAAAGTGGTACGTTTAGTCAGTTCTTTAAGTTCAGACGCACCCACGTAAGTACATGCAGAACGAACACCACCAAGAATATCCTGAACCGTAAGCTGTACACTGCCTTTATAAGGTAGCAGCACAGTTTTGCCTTCAGAAGCACGATATTCGGCTACACCACCAGTGTGTTTGTCCATAGCTGTTTGAGAGCTCATTCCATAGAATTTCATGAACTTATTACCATTTTCTTCTACAACTTCGCCGCCATTTTCTTCGTGCGCTGCTAACATGCCGCCGAGCATTACAAAGTCAGCTCCACCGCCAAATGCTTTAGCGACATCACCAGCCTGCGTACAACCGCCATCACCAACAATTTGACCACCTAGGCCATGAGCAGCATCTGCACATTCGATAATAGCTGATAATTGCGGGTAGCCTACACCAGTTTTAACGCGTGTTGTACATACACTACCTGGGCCAATACCTACTTTAACGATGTCTGCACCACTAAGAATGAGCTCTTCAACCATTTCACCAGTAACCACGTTACCCGCAACGATAACTTTATCAGAAAAGGTTTCGCGCATTTTTCGTACATAACCAACAAAGTGTTCTGAATAGCCATTAGCAACATCTACACAAATGAATTGTAAGTTACTATTCAGCGCCAAAATCTGCTTGGTTTTTTCAAAGTCTGCGTCTGAAGTACCACAACTCACCATCAGATACTTAATTTTGTCGGCCGCCATACCGGCTAAAAACTGCGACCACTGTTCGATAGTGTAGTGTTTATGAACTGCTGTCATCATTCGGTGCTCAGCCAATGCTTTTGCTAAACCAAATGTCCCAACAGTATCCATATTAGCAGCAATTACAGGCACACCTTGCCATTGACTACCAGTATGTTTAAAGGTAAACTTCCGATCTAGTACAACCTGAGAACGGCTCTTCAAGGTAGAACGCTTAGGCTTGATTAAAACGTCTTTAAAACCCAGCTTTATATCTGTTTCAACTCTCATCTACTTCTCTGCTAGTTATTAGGCACAAAACCCAAAAATTATAACAAACCTTTATTGATAATAAAAATGTTAATGCACCTTTTTGTGCGAAAAGTTTAGATACAAAAAAGCCTGCAACTTGTGCAGGCTTTTTTAAAGAGAAACGGTTAGGCGTTACCCTTAACCTTTATTTGGTTAGTCTTGGCAAAACCTAGCATTCGATTTAGCGGTACTAAAGCCTTATCGATTAAGGCTTCATCAACAAATACTTCTTTGCCGCTAGCATCAATTAATGCCTCTTCTATTGCCTTCAAGCCGTTCATGGCCATCCATGGGCAGTGTGCGCAAGAACGACAAGTGGCGCCATTACCACCCGTTGGCGCTTCAATCATTTCTTTATCCGGACAAGCTTGCTGCATCTTATAGAAGATACCTTTATCGGTAGCAACAATAAGCTTCTGGTTTGGTAAAGATTTTGCCGCGGCAATCAACTGGCTGGTTGAACCCACTGCATCAGCGATTTCTACAACGCTTTCTGGCGACTCAGGATGAACCAACACTGCAGCATCAGGGTATTGCTGCTTAAGTTGCTTCAAGGCTTTCGCTTTAAACTCATCATGAACGATACAAGCACCCTGCCACAACAACATATCGGCACCTGTTTGCCTCGCTACATAACCACCTAAGTGTTTATCCGGAGCCCAAATAATTTTGTGCCCCTCAGCGTCTAGGTGCTCAACCACGTCTACCGCAATGCTAGAGGTAACCACCCAATCGGCTCGCGCCTTAACAGCAGCAGAGGTATTGGCGTATACCACTACAGTGTAGTCTGGATGAGCATCACAAAACTCCGCAAACTCTTTTTCAGGACAGCCTAAATCTAGTGAACAAGTTGCCTCCAGAGTTGGCATGATTACTTTTTTTTCTGGTGTTAGGATTTTGGCCGTTTCGCCCATAAAACGCACGCCAGCCACTAGCAGCGTTTTAGCTGGGTGGTTGTTACCAAAACGA
This sequence comes from Agarivorans litoreus, assembly GCF_019649015.1. Taxonomy (NCBI): domain Bacteria; kingdom Pseudomonadati; phylum Pseudomonadota; class Gammaproteobacteria; order Alteromonadales; family Alteromonadaceae; genus Agarivorans; species Agarivorans litoreus. The sequence goes on from NZ_BLPI01000001.1 coordinate 119,026, forward strand.
GCCATCTCTAAAGAATCGGCAACACAGCCGCCAGTTTCTTCGGCCAAAGCTTGGATCTCAGGATCTGTATAATAATGAGCAACCAACACCGCGTCCTGCTCTATAAGCAACTGCTTAATGCGTTCTTTATGCGCTGCGCGCTGCTCGGCATTAAGTGGAGCAGGCTTAGGAGGAAATGGGTAAATTGATTCGTTAAAATATTCGAGCTGTTGCATAACTACATCTGAGATAAAAATAGTTCGAGTATTATACACGGCGATGTTAGCTAATGGCAGCTATTGGACTAAAGAATTAGTCTAGTTCTTGGAGATAAACCTTAAGAAATGGTGGGTTGTGAAGGATTTGAACCTTCGACCAATTGATTAAAAGTCAACTGCTCTACCAACTGAGCTAACAACCCTTAGATAGTAGTAGCAATAACAGCAGTGGTGGGTTGTGAAGGATTTGAACCTTCGACCAATTGATTAAAAGTCAACTGCTCTACCAACTGAGCTAACAACCCGTTACTGTTAATGCATATTTTGAAACGAAGAAGTGGTGGGTTGTGAAGGATTTGAACCTTCGACCAATTGATTAAAAGTCAACTGCTCTACCAACTGAGCTAACAACCCATAACGTTTCAAAATAGTGGTGGGTCGTGAAGGATTTGAACCTTCGACCAATTGATTAAAAGTCAACTGCTCTACCAACTGAGCTAACGACCCACTAAAAAGTGGTAATAGAAATGGTGGGTTGTGAAGGATTTGAACCTTCGACCAATTGATTAAAAGTCAACTGCTCTACCAACTGAGCTAACAACCCATAAATCTATTACAGCGAAGTATCAAAGTGGTGGGTTGTGAAGGATTTGAACCTTCGACCAATTGATTAAAAGTCAACTGCTCTACCAACTGAGCTAACAACCCGCTCTGAACTTCTGTTAAATCCGCTTCAATTTGCTTGCGCAATTGGCCTGACTCAACGGCGGCCTATGATACGGATTTAAGACTGTTGTGCAACAGTAATTTGAATCTTTTTTTCTAAGCGTTCAGCAAATAAGCAACCAGCTTCTTGTTTGTACAGAATTTTGAATTTACTGAACTTTATTTGCTAAAACTTAGACTACAACTTCGCTAAACGCGTTTGCGCCAAGCCAGCGGCGGCAGTGTTTGGATGCTCTTTAACTACCCGAGTAAACAGCGATTTTGCTTCAGCATTGTTATTTTGAAATTGGGCAATGATACCTAATTTTAACAATGACTCAGCCACCTTATTAGAATCGGGATAATCGTTAACAACTTTATTAAACTGCTCAGACGCCTGATCACGCTGCCCACGAGTATATTGTAGCTGGCCTAGCCAATAATGCGCATTTGGCGCGTAACCAGATTTTGGATAATCCTTGATGAAGCTTTGAAATGCAGGAATAGCTGCATCGTAGTCTTTATCTTGCATCACTAATGCAACGGCCGCATCGTAAGCTTGGTCTTCTCCCGCTGCAACAGGAGCGGCCTCAGTGGCGGCTTTAGCAGTAATTGGTGAAGCTTGTAATTGGGCAAAACGACGATCTAACTCTTGGTAGATTTCACGCTGACGCTCGATCAACTGCTCTATCTGATAATTACTTTGCTCTAACTGCCCTACCATTGTCGACATACTATCAGACATATCTTCAACTTGATTTTGCAAATCTAATTGAACCTGATTACGCGCCTGTAACATACGTTCTAAACGTTCTATACGCTGCTCCATAGTAAGATTACTTGAAGACAACGCCACAGAGTTGTTAGGGGCGGAGCTTGCACCTGCATCTTCTACTGGCGCAGCTGCATTGATGCTAGCTGAAAATAAAACGGCTACAGAAGTAGCCGTAATCATATTAAGTTTCATAAATTACTCTACACAATCAAGCGTATTAATAAACTAACACAGCACGACGATTCTTAGCCATAGCTGCGTCGGTATGAGAGTTATCTACTGGCTTTTCTTCACCGTAGCTAACAATAGAAATCTGCGACGCCAACACACCTAAACTTTGAAGGTACTTTGATACCGCTTTGCCACGTCGTTCGCCCAAAGCGATGTTGTACTCAGGCGTGCCTTTTTCATCGGTATGGCCTTCGATTAGTACTGTAACTGATGGGTTGTCACGTAAGTAACTCGCATGCGCTTCTAATATTTCTGCAAACTCATCACGAATGTCTGAACGGTCAAATTCAAAATATACCACTTGGCTTTGACGAAGTTCAGCCGCTTTTTGACGCTCTTCTTCTTCAGCACTTAGTACTGGGTCAACGGCACCCACTTCAACACCATTATTTGTTTGGCCTTCACCAGTGGTGCTATCTTCAACAACAACACCACCTGCTTTATCTTGCTCGCTCACATCACTATCGCTGGTGTTGTTTGAACTACAAGCCGCTAAGCCTGCAAACGCTAGTCCTAAAAATACGGTTTTTACTACTCTTTCGAATTGCATTATGGATTCCTTATGATCACATAGTTTTTGTTAGTTTAAGAAGGGTGACCAAGCAGGGGCTCTTACACTGCCCTCTTTAGCTGGTAAAGTCGCTTTAAATCTTCCATCCATGGATACCAATGCTAAAACTTGGCGCCCACCTGCTACCGTGCTGTACATAATCATACTGCCATTGGGTGCAATAGTAGGAGACTCGTCCAGTTGAGTCCTAGTTAATACTTGCACGTAGCCAGTATCAAAATCTTGTCGAGCAATTCGGTATTGCCCATTCACTCTGCTAACCATCACCAAAGCCGAACCATCTGGAGTGACAGAGCCACCTAAGTTCATTTCGCCTTCCCAGGTTACTCGGTTAACTTTATTGGTATCGATATTCACTTTGTAAATTTGTGGTTTACCGCCGCGCTCTGATGAGAACAACAACTCGCTATTACCACCTGGTAGCCAAGTAGGTTCGGTATCAATACGACGGTTTTTAGTAATACGCTGTAACTTCTTAGTTTCTACATCGATTACATAAATGTCAGGTTGACCGTCTTTAGACAACACTAAAGCGATACTTTTCCCGTCAGGAGACCATTCAGGAGCACCGTTGATGCCGCTAAATGAGGTCAAAGTAGTTCTTTGTCCGGCTTCTGGGCCACGAATAGTATGTATGATTATCTCTGACTTTTTGTTTTCAAAACTAACGTATGCTAGTTTTTTTCCGTCGGGTGACCAAGCGGGTGACATGATAGGCTCTTTAGAACGTAGCAAGGTTTGCTCATTATGGCCGTCGTAGTCGGAAACCCTTAATTGATAGGGTAAATTGGCCCCTTCAACCACAACAACATAAACAATTTGGGTTAAGAATGCCCCTCGCTCTCCGGTAAGCGACTTGTATACATTGTCTGAAATTAGGTGAGCCATTTGACGAAGTTGTGCCTTAGCTACGCTTTTAAAGCGATCTAATAACACGTGATCTTGACTTGTGACTAACTGACCGTCTTTTAACTCTTGTTTATTGCCCGCAGTTACCTGACCGCGCAGCACATCTACCAGTGAATAGCTGACTTTATACTTTCCGCCTTCTAAAGCTTCTACATTGCCAAGTAACACAGCTTCTACACCTAAAGCAGCCCAAGCTTCATAATCTACTTGCTCAGCGGTTTGCGGAGTTTGCGGCATTTCGCTAATTGCAACAGGGTTAAATTTCCCTGAACGACGCAAATCATCTGCCACTACTTTAGCTAAATCTAGCGGAACCTTTCCATGTCCCTTCCATACAAACGGCACAACGCCTACTGGCCTTGCACTGTCTACGCCTTCCGTGATCACAATTTCTAGGTTAGCTTGAGCAACATTCATAAATGCAAACAAAAAGCCCACACTCACTAAAAATTTTCTAATCATCACAGCTATTCCGGTTTAAGAGTTAAAGTAATATTTTTCATTTTTTCAAATACATCGGGATCTTTTGAAACGGGTAAAGATACTGCTTTTTTGATTGCTCTACGAGCAGATTCACAAACCGCAGCGTCCCCTCTCCCATCGCCAATACTGGTAACAAATCCGCTTGATGCCAAGGTTAATTGTATTTGACACTGTTTACCAAACATACTTGGTTCTATTAGCCAGTTTCGTTGAATAGTCGACATAATCAACGCGCGATATTTATCCACTTCACCTAGTACTTGTCGTTGGTGACGCGCATTTGCCTCAGCCGCCATCTCTGCCTGCATTAAGCGCTCAAACTCAGCTTCTTGGCGAGCAATTTCAGCCTGTCGCTTCCGTTCAGCTTCAGCCTTGGCTGCTTTTTCTTTGGCAATACGGGCTTCTTCTTCTTTACGTTTACGTGTTTCTTCAGCTTTGCGCGCCGCTTCTTCGGCTTTCTTAGCGGCTTCTTCTGCTTTACGCTGTTCTTCAAGTTTTCGCACTCGCTCCGCTTCTGCAGCCACTGCTGCAGCTTCTGCGACTTTACGTTGCTCTTCTTTCTTTTTGCGCTCAGCTTCGGCTTTAGCCGCTTTTTGCTGCTCTAGCTTCTGTTTTTCTTGCGCCCGACGAGCTTGTTCATCGGCTTTGCGCTTTGCATCTTCTTTTTGGCGTTTTTCAAGCTCAAGTTGCTTAATCCGTTTTTCTTCGGCTAAACGTTTTTTGCGCGCTTGTTCAGCCTCTTTTTCGACTCTTTCTATTCGCTGTTTTTCTTGGTCTGCTTTATCTTTTTGTTGTTGCTTAATCCGCTCAACTTGCTGGCTAACCTGATTAATATCTACAGCAGTGGCGTTGATAATTGGCGCGCTAGGGGTGGGTGTTAACTTTACGCGCTCAAAATCTACCGACCACACCAAGGCGACAAATAGCACTGCGTGCAACAGTATTGAAATAACGATAGATAAGCTAAAAGGCGACTTCAATGCTATTCCTATTCTAATTATCGTCCGGCTGAGTCATTAAACCCACGGATGGCACACCCGCACTTTGCAGCAACACCATTAAGTTTATCACTTGCTCGTAACGAACGTTTTTGTCGCCACGCACTACCACCGGCAAATCCGGGTTTAACTGAAGATGTGCCATAACTACAGCTTTTAAATCATCCCCCGAAAGTGATTGATTAGCAGAATTGTCATCTTCACCGGTATCGAGGTAGTACTGACCGCTTTCAGTCACGGTAGCGACTAAAGGCGGCTTACTGTCTTCTGGCATTGCTTCAGCACTGGCTTGTGGAAGGTCAACTTTTACACCTTGGGTTATTAGCGGCGCTGTTACCATAAAGATAATTAATAATACCAACATCACATCGATGTAAGGTACAACGTTAATTTCGGCAACTAAACGTCGTTTAGGACGTTGGTAATGATTCACGCTCGCTCCTCTTAATTACTACCGCTGTGTGTTTGGCGATGTAAAATGCTAGAGAACTCTTCCATGAAGTTAGCGTAGCCGTGTTCAAGTTTAGCTACGCCCGTAGAAAAACGGTTAAAGGCAATAACAGCCGGAATAGCTGCAAATAACCCCATTGCAGTCGCGATAAGTGCTTCTGCAATACCTGGAGCTACCATGTTCAAACTTGCTTGTTGAACTTCACCCAGCGCGATAAAGGCATTCATAATACCCCATACCGTACCAAATAGGCCGATATATGGGCTAATCGAACCAATGGTGGCTAGCATGGGTAGTTGATTCTCTAGTGATTCAACCTCACGCGATAAAGATACCCGCATACTTCGATAAGTTCCGTCCATCACTGCATCGGCACTGCGACCACTGGTTTTATGTAAACGGATGTACTCACGAAAACCAGAGTGAAAAATCTGCTCCATGCCCTGCAAGTGATCAGCGCGTGCATTACTCTCTTGGTAAAGCTTATTAAGATCTACACCCGACCAGAACTTTTTCTCAAAAGCATCACTGGCAGTTTTGGCCACTTTTAATACGCGGTTACGGTTAATAATCATGGCCCATGAATAAACAGACATACTCACTAGCAACAACATTACAAATTTAACTAATAGGCTCGCCTGCCAAAACAAGCCGATAAATGACATATCAGAGTGCACCGAGTAAATCCTCTTTTAATGTTTCAGGAATGGCCGTGGCCTTCATTGATGACAATGTGACACAAGCTACAGTAACCATTCCCTGGGCGATGACTTGTTGATCAGCATTTCTAATGGTTTGTTCAAATACCAAGCTGGCTCTTTTCATTTTATTGATGGTGGTTTCTACCGAGAGCATTTGGTTGAATAAAGCAGGAAGTTTGTAATCGATATTTAGCGAGCGCACAACAAAACACAAATCTTGTTTCATTAATACATCTTGATCATAGCCAAGCTCGCGCAACCACTCTGTGCGGCCTCGTTCGAAGTACTTAATATGGTTGGCGTGATAAACCACCCCGCCAGCATCGGTATCTTCGTAATAAACCCGAACAGCTAAAACCGACATTACACCTATCCCAAATATATAATTACAAATTACTATACACAGGCTGGTGCCCAAGGTTAAGACTCTAGACACTTAATTTAGATAATTGATAAAGAAAATTGGAATAACGGCTTAAAATTAAACACTTTAAGCTCATTTTTTGGCTATGTTGTCGTTATTAAACGACAGCATTTTTATCGTTTAGGAAGGTCTAATCCGAGGTGTAAATAGGCTTTATCACTAGCAATGCGCCCGCGGGGAGTGCGTTGCAAAAAACCTTGTTGAATTAAGAAAGGTTCTAGCACATCTTCTATGGTTTCTTTATCTTCACCTATTGCAGCTGCCAGGTTGTCTAAACCCACCGGGCCACCAGCAAACGTTTCGGTAATGGCTTTAAGTAGCTTGGTATCCATGTAATCGAAGCCAGCGCTGTCTACGCTAAGCAAATCGAGTGCTTGCGCAGCAACTTTTTGAGTGACTTTACCGTCAAATTTCACATCGGCATAATCACGAACTCTACGTAATAAGCGATTTGCTATTCTTGGGGTTCCTCGAGAACGTTTAGCGACTTCCCAGGCTCCTTCTCCATCTAAGTCTAAATTGAGATAATGAGCACTTCGTTTAACGATATCGGATAAGTCTTTAGTATTGTAAAACTCTAGACGCTGTACGATGCCAAACCTGTCACGCAGAGGAGAAGTTAGCATTCCTGCTCTAGTGGTTGCACCAATCAAGGTAAAAGGCGGTAAATCCAACTTAATTGAACGCGCTGCCGGTCCTTCGCCGATCATAATATCCAGCTGATAATCTTCCATTGCTGGATATAACACTTCTTCTACTACAGCACTTAAGCGGTGAATTTCGTCGATAAATAATACGTCGCCAGGCTCTAAGTTAGTTAACAGCGCCGCTAAGTCACCGGCTTTTTCTAACACCGGGCCAGAGGTAGTTTTAATATTCACCTCTAACTCGTTAGCCACAATATTAGCCAAAGTGGTTTTACCTAAGCCAGGTGGGCCGAAAATGAGCAAATGATCTAAAGCATCGTCACGACGACGAGCAGCCTCAATAAAAATGTCTAACTGCTCTACAACCGCGTCTTGACCGGTGTAATCTTCGAGCTTTTTCGGTCTAATCGCTCGATCTACACTCTCTTCTTCGGGTACTGGTGTGGCTGCTACCAAACGGTCAGCTTCAATCATCTAAATTACCTTTGTTACAGTGCCGCTTTTAAGGCTTCTCTAATTAGCTCTTCACTACTCAAGCCGCTGGTCCATACTTGTTTAACCAACTTATCGGCTTGATTACCTTTATAACCCAAAGACTCTAGCGCCGCGATGGCTTCATCTCTAGGATCTACACTTGCTTGTAAAGGTAAATCGCCATGGCTGCTTAGGCTATCACTAATTGGCGTTTCTGGAAGTTCTACATTCCAGTTTTTCAAGCGGTCTTTCATTTCTACCAATAAACGCTCAGCAGTTTTTTTACCAATGCCCGGTACTTTCACTAGGCTCGATAGGTCTTCATGTTTAACCGCAAACACAAACTGTTCACAACTTAAACCAGATAAAATAGCTAATGCTACTTTAGGCCCAATGCCATTTACTTTTATCAACTCTCTAAACAAAGAGCGTGAAGCCTTATCATGAAAACCATAAAGCAACTGGGCATCTTCTCGCACAATAAAGTGAGTTAACAAGCGCACAGACTCACCCAGTTCAGGTAATTGATAAAAACAGTTCATGGGTAATTGAATCTCGTAGCCTACTCCAGCCACATCAATTAAAACAAAGGGGGGGACTTTTTCTTCTAAGATACCTTTAATGGTAGCGATCACTGCATAAACTCCTAAACTAACTGCGCTTAGCTTAACTCAAAGACTGGATATATATCCAGTCTTTGAGTTAAAAGTTTACTTAGCATCAATTAAGCCCTAATAGGTTTTAGTCTTCAGTATTAGGCCTTATTCATGTTGCAGCGATTTGTGTTTATGAACCAAGTTCCAATCGGCTAATACCGCATAAGCTGCCGGAATAATAAATAGCACCATCATAGTGGACGCAATAATGCCAAATACTATCGACACCACAATTGGTTGCACAACTTGAGCTTGTAAGCTGGTTTCCAGCAATAAAGGCAACAATCCTGCAGCCGTAGTCAAGGAGGTTAAAAACACTGCCCGAAAGCGCTCTTTACTGGCATTCACTACCGCTTGATAAACATCGTCCCCCTCATCTAAATGATAACGGATATACTGCACCAGCAATATTGAATCGTTAGTTACAATACCCGCTAGGGAAATAAAGCCCAAAATAGACGGCATGCTTAAGTTATGGCCTAACAAAAAGTGGCCCCACAATACGCCTATTAAGGCCATTGGAATCACCGTAAGCACCACTACTGGCTCTAAGTAACTTCTAAATTGAAAACTCAAAATAGCAAACACACCAAATATACCAATAGCAAAACTTTTGCTTAAAGAAGCCCCTACTTTCGCGCTCTCTTTGGCTTCACCTTCAAAATCTATCCGTAGGCCTGGGAACTGTTTTTGAAGCTCAGGCAAAAAGCTTTTTTGTACCAGTTGCATTACCTCGTTAGTATTCGCAACTCGGGTATCAACATCTGCCATTACTGTCACGGTGCGTAAACTGTTAATTCGTTGAATGCGTACATAAGCGCGCTGATATTCGATATTTGCTATCGACGATAACGGTACTTGCTGTCCATCGGCTAACACAATGGGAAAATTTGCTAAGGCTTGCAAGCTTCCGGATTGTTGTTTGTTAAGCCTTACGTCTATTTGCATATTTTCTGGGCCAATTTGAAACTCGTCGGCAATGACGCCTTGGTAAGAAGCGCGCAACTGCTCAGCAACCATTTGGCCATTCACCATAAATGACTCTGCACCACCTCGAAGAGAAATAACCACCTCTTCCTTGCCTGGTCGCATATCATCTAAAATGCTATTCACACCCTGAAACTTGCCCAAATAAGCTTGTAGCTCAACAGAAGCGGATTTTAGTGTATCTAGATTAGAGTGCTGCAAGCGAACTTCAATCGCCCGCCCTGCTGGCCCCATCGCCGGTTGAGTAAACGCCAACGCTAAAGGTAAAGCTTGCTCGCCAACTTGCTCGCGCCAAGCCGCAATAAAATCTTCGATATAACTATTGCGAACCTCTGCCGAGAGTAGATCAAGACGCACTGTAGCCACATGCGGCCCCGACTCGCCAGCATCGGCATTAAAATTATATTGCGCAGTTATATCGTGAATAAGCGTTTGAGGTTCATTGTTATCTTGGGTGAACCGTTCTCCAACTTGTTGCGCCGCATTTACGATTTCAGTAACTAGCGCCTCCGTTTGGCTCAAACTCGACCCAGGAGGAAGAATGATCCTTGCCTCTGCAATATCGCCATCTAACTCGGGAAAGGCGGTAAATTTAACTAAACCACTAATCACCAGTGAAAAAGATAACAGCAATAAACCCAAAGTTGCCCCTAGCGAGACGTAACGCCATTTCACTACAAAGGCTACTGCTGGTACTAACTTATTAAGGCGGAAGTTCTCGAAAGCATTTAAAAATTTAGCTTTAAACCCACTACTAGGCCGTTCAATTCCTTTGTGCTGCAAAGTATGACGAAGATGGTTAGGCAAAATTAAAAATGCTTCTACCAAACTAATGCATAGCACCAATAACAAGGCCATGGGAACCACGCTTAATACAGCCCCCATTTGACCGTCTAACCACATCAAACTTCCCAGTACAAAAATGGTAGTAAAGAACGACGAGATAACCCCAGGCGCAGCTTTTTTAACACCTTTTACAACCGCTTGGTCGGCGCTTAATCCACGCTCTAAATGCGCGGCAATGGACTCTGCTATCACAATCGCATCGTCCATCATAATACCAATGGCCATAAGCAAGCCCACTAGCGTCATGATATTGATCGACAATCCAAACACCGACATTAAAAACAAACCGCCCATAAAGGCCACCGGTAAGCCCGCTGCAATCCAAAATGAGTAACGCAGCGAGAAAAACAACCACATGCTTAAGAAAACCAAGATAATCCCTTGCCATCCATTTTTGAGCATCATGTTTAGACGATCGCTCAATAGAGAAGACATATCATTAGTAAGGGTTAAGCTCACTCCCTCTGGCGTAATAAGGCGCTGGTCATCAACAAACTGCTGAACAGACTGCTTAATCCGTAAGGCATCATCTGCTTTGTTTTTGCTGATTTTAAGAACCGCAGAAGGAAGGTTGTTAAACAGGATTTTTTCTTCGTCTAACTCAAATCTATCGCTGATAGTGGCAATATCACCTAGGTACACCACGCTGCCATTTTTATCTGAAGCAATCACCGTTTTAGCTAGCGCTATAGGGTCTCGCTTGCGCTGGTCAAAACGGATCAATAAGTTTTTATCGGTAAGCTCAATGGTGCCAGCAGGCAAGTTTATGTTTTGCTGGCTAATGGTACTCGCTACATCATTCACGCTAAGGTTTAACCTGCGTAGCGCAGTGTGATCTAACTCAACGCGCAGTTGATGATCCGAAAAACCACTCACGCTCACCATCGCCACCCCGTATTCAACCTTTAAGGTGTGTTTAAGCGCTTCTGCGTAAGCTTTTAAATCGGGCCAAGATGCTGGCGCACTTATTGCGATATCGACAACTGGCTCGGCCCAATCCATTTCTTTTACTACGGGCGGTTCAATTTGCTCTGGGAAATCCTTAATGGCATTTATTTCAGTTTGAATATCAACCAGCATTCGCCCTACGTCGGCATTACCATCAAGTTTTACAACTAACGAGCCAAGGCCCTCAACTGCCTCACAGCGTGTTTCTTCAATACTTGATAAACCATCAACTGCATCTTCCATCCGCATACATAAGCTTTCTTCCACTTCATTAGGTGACGCACCGGGATACACCACTGTTGCAATAATGAAGGGGTTGCTAAACTCGGGAAAGGTTTCCCGCTTTAAGGTACCAAGGCTGGTAAAGCCTAAAAGTATAAAACTCACCATAACTAGGTTTGCTAGCGTTGGATGGCGAATAAAGAAATTAAGCATTCGGCGCTTCCTCTACTCGCAAACTCATTCCCTCTACCGCTGGAATAAGATCGTTAAGAATGAGTTTTTGCCCACTGCTAATCTCACCACTGATAGCCACTCCTTGTTCGGTCCTAAACAACACAGTTATTGGGATTATGCGTAGTTTGTCTTGGTCATCCATAAGGTAAATATTGCTGCCATGTAGAGCGCGCTCGGGCACCACATAATGCTGCTGCGGATAGCCCTTAATGGTTGCTTGCACATACATACCTTTAGTCAGGGGGATTTGCTGGGCTAAATCCATTTCTGCAATATTTTGTGCAACTTCCAAAAACATACCAACCGTGGCTTGCTCTACACTCACCGACTCGGCAACACGAGTGACTGTTGCTGGCCAACGATACTCAATGCCCGACGCCACCAAACTCACAGAAGCTTCAAACGCCAACTCATCAATTGAAGGTAAACCCAAAGCATGTTGATAATGCTGAACGCTGCTAACCAAATGACGCATGTCGTTTAGTGACAGCTGTACACCGGCTACCATTACATCCAGTTTCTGCGCCACCACCATTACCGATTGCAAGTTAACCACTTGCTCTGTTTCAATATTTACTTCTGCAATTTTGGCATCGAAAGGTAGCACTATTTCTGTTTTACTCAGTTGCCGTTGTGCATCTTCAAGTTTAGCCTTTTCCACCGCGAGTTGAGCTTGAGCAACCCGCCTATCATCGGGAATAAGCTGTAGGGCATTCTCAAGCTCTTGAACCACATTATTGTGTATTAATACGTTTTGCTTTTGGTTTTCTAGCTCTGAGCTAGATATAAGATTTTGTGCTTTTAGTTTCTGTTTACGTTTATATTCTTCACTAACCAAAAGCGCACGCTGCCGTTCAATATCAAGGCTGACTTTTAGATTGGTTTCTTCTTGGTTAAGCCTAGCCAATTGAATTTTACTGGCATTCAAATTGGCTTCTGCTTGAACCATTTTTAAGTTGTACTCAAGAGGATCAATTTTAAGTAATAGTGTTCCCTTGGGCAAAAATCGACCTTCTTCTAACAAAGGATGTCGATAGACAATATTTCCACTCACTTCTGCTACCGCTTCCCAACTGGTTTTAGGCGCTACTTTACCGTAGGCCAGCGCTACAGGAGCAACAGCTTGTTGCTTTAAACTAGTGACCTCCACTAAACGAGAAGATTGAAGCTGAACATTTAACGGTGCAACTTCCTTTGTGGTAATAGCCATTACTAGGAAAAAGACGCCAATGGCAATGCCAGGAAAAATCAACCAAGGTTTATCTAGCTGCATTACGGTGTTCCTTAGGTTTAAACAATCCACGTTCAAGCAACTGAACATTATGATCTGCAAGTTTTAAAAATTTTTGTTTTGATAATTCAATTTGATTGGCTTCCAATAAACGCTCAGGCATCAAAAACGGAAACACCATTAAACTCAAAAAACTTATCTGTGCCATCTCGGGGTCTACGCCATCTAATAACGACTTATTTTTTAGCAATTTTTGAAATAACTCCCTGCTTTTAAAGCGACCCATACTGCCAATCATGATGTTTAGTTGCTGAGCACTTTCGTGCTCTTTAGGTAACCCAGCTAACTTGTATATCAATTTTGGGAAATAGGGGTTCTCTACCATGGTGGTGTAGTAAGCGCGCATCAACTTAGCTAAGTCACTGACTTCGGTGTGTTGTTTTCCATGTTGAAGGGTACTAAACACCGGATCAGATACTTTCTTTAGCATTTCGCCAAAAAGTTGTGCTTTCGAACCGAAGTAATACCTAATGAGCGCGGCGTCTACTTCGGCTTGGTTTGCCACCATGCGTATCGATACTTTGTCGTAGTCGTGTTTTACAAACAACTGAGTGGCAGCCTCTAGTAACTTTTTCCTAGCTTGACTATCACCTTTAGGCCGACCTACAGGGTTCTTTTGAGTCATGACTTAATGGTTTATTCATCACATGTAGAATAAATAATAAGATATAAGCCCGCACAATGCGCCAAGTAAAATTCTTCACAACTGAACTTTCAATGAATTTAACGTTGCTTTACACATTTAAAGCTGCTCGCTTAACACAGTGCACCTATAAATAAAGAAACAAAATTAAGTAACTTTCATCACGGTAGTGCACTAAATATGAGTGCGTAAGTAACTAGGATATTTACTTTTTTTACGTAACAATGCTACCTATGGGTATTTGTTGTATTGGAGGTACTATGGCAAGCGAGAGTGAGTTAAAAATTGGCCTAGCCTTAGGCAGCGGAGCTGCTAGAGGCTGGTCTCACCTAGGGGTAATTATGGCTTTGCAAGATATGGGGATCCGCCCACATATTGTATCTGGCTGCTCAATTGGTGCCTTAGTCGGTGCAGCTTACGCCTGCCAGCGAATAGATAAACTCAACCAGTGGGCCTTAAGCCTTTCTAGCTGGCAAGTTTTCAATTTAATGGACTTCTCTCTTTACCGAGGTGGATTATTAACTGGAGAAAAGGTCTTTAACGCTGCAGAAAAATATATCGGTAGCGACCGAATAGAACAGTTGGCCATTCCGTTTGGCGCTGTAGCTACCGAACTAGAGACAGGGAAAGAAGTTTGGTTACAAAAAGGCAGCGTGCGTGATGCTGTTCGCGCTTCATGTGCTATGCCGGGATTAATGGCCCCCTATCGTTTAAAAGATCAATGGCTAGTAGATGGCGCAGTGGTTAATCCCGTACCGGTATCTCTATGCAGAGCCATGGGGGCTGACGTAGTTATTGCGGTAAACCTAAACAATGATAAGTCTAGAATTGCATTAACCGATAACTCATTAAACATGGATGAACATAATGTAAATGTAAACGAACAGCCTTTTTGGCGATTATTAGGTGGCGGTAAAGATTTTCTCAATTCCATGCTTAGCAACCTGAAGCAGCCAAACAATAATCGCTCACCAGGGATGATAGGTGTTATGTCGACTTCGATTAGTATTATGCAGGAGCGATTAACCCGCACCCGTATGGCTGGTGATCCGCCAGATATTTTATTATCCCCAAAATTAGGGGATATTGGCATCATGGATTTCCATCGAGCCAAAGAAGCTATTGCCGAAGGTAAAAGAGTGACTGAACTGATGCGGCCACAAATAGAAGAAGAGCTGTTTTACCGCTAACTTAGCCTTTAAGCTTGATGAATAATATAAATCAAAATAATCATTATTATTGATAAGCATAGAAATAAACAATTAAAAACAAAGATTTAAAATATTTACTTGGATTTATCACGTTGCTAAATCCACATGCGTGCAATCCTTGCTCGGCGTATAATTAAGCCTAATGGTGAGGATTTAATATGTTAGAAAAGCTAAAACCGATCAGTAAAGCAGATGTCTTGTGCCTAGTTACCTGCTTAGTAATCTTGACGCCTCTCATAAACGGCCCAGGCGCTCTGGTTATTGGAGCTTGTTTCGCAAGTTTTGGTTTAACACCAAAAACCATTGATATTGCTGTTTTAACCAAGCGTCTATTAGCTATCTCGGTGGTTGGGTTAGGTTTTGGCATTTCAATCACCCAAGCTATTGAATATACACAGCACGGTTTTGTCTTAATTGTGGGTTCCATCGCTTTTACCTTATTTGTTGGCTTAGTAGCCGCTAAATTAATTGGTATGGAGAAAAAGACCGGCTATTTGATCTCGGTAGGCACAGCAATTTGCGGCGGCAGCGCAATTGCCGCGGTGGCACCAGCAATAAAGGCCAACAGTAAACAGATCTCCTTGGCTTTAGCGACCGTATTCATTTTGAATGCTTGTGGCTTGTTTTTATTCCCATTACTGGGCCACGTATTTGAGCTAAGCCAAAACCAGTTTGGTTATTGGGCGGCCATTGCCATTCACGATACTTCGTCTGTTGTAGGCGCTGCTGCAGCGTACGGCGATGAAGCTCTAAGCGTTGCCACCACTGTTAAACTAGCCAGAGCGTTATGGATAATCCCTGTTGCCTTAATGAGCTCAATAGTATTCAAAGAAAAAGACGGTAAGGTTTCAATCCCCTACTTCATTTTCTTCTACATTTTGGCCATGCTTATCAGTAACTACGTACCGATGTTTGAGACTTTCTACGACGGCTTGTTTGAAATGTCAAAACAGTTGTTGGGGGTATGTTTATTTTTAATCGGCTACGGCTTAACGGCTAAAAACTTACAACAAGCTGGCAGTAAACCATTATTACTAGGATTAGGCTTATGGGCCTGCATAGCAGTGAGTTCACTAGTTATCGTTAAGCTTTTCTACTAACTGGCAAGCTAAACCTACATCAACAATACTAATTGTTAGGTTTACGCTGTTTTCCCACGAACGAAGCTCCTAGCATTACCAGTACCGCTAAAAAGGCTGTAGCTTCGAATACCGCTCGGATCAAATCCTTACTAAACCAAGCAATAAGTAGACTTAGAACAATAATCGCTAACAAAGTTTTGCGTAACATCAGCACCCTCCAGTTGGCAAAACTGTAACCAACATTGGTGCTTCTGCAAATTCAGTTTGTCTATAAGCTAGCGCTACTGCTTATAAAGAATGATTGTAGAGGCGAATAATAATTAGACATACATCACATTTTTGTTAGAATCGTCCGCGGTCACAATACTTACGGCAGGCACAATGTTTCAAACTTTGTTCTATAGAATACTTTTCCCGTTCATCATCGCGCTATTAGTGATGATTTTGGCAATATTGCAAATGCAAAAAGTAACTTTGGCAAAGTTTTACGATAAAGAATTGAGTTTTTCCGATTACCTAAACTGGTTTTCAACTCATCCTGAAAATACCGTCGACGCCTTATCAGTATTAAAAGCACAGCAACCTAACCACCACGGCGGCACAACGCAAGATTGGTGTCCAAATGTTAGCTCTAAAGATGGTTTTGTTAGTATTAGTTATTTAGACGACAAACCAGTTTGCTGCAGTTTAGGGCAAGGGCAGCGCTACGTTTACTACAAAGAAGATGAGCAGTTTATTACTTTGCTATGCGGACGTTGGCCAAGGACAGAAGTGGTGAATGTTAGCAAGAAAGGGATTCGTGCCGTACAGTCTTACCGCAGCGCGTCAGGTTCTTAATTAACTCGACTTTAGTGCTCATCAAAGTAATCTTTATTGCGAATGTATTTACGCATGTAGTGATAAGTAAACGGTAATAGCAACCAACTCACCAAAGACTTACTTAGCCGATACCAGGTTGGCGTATTCTCATAAATTCTTTCATCGTGTAACCATAGCATTCTACCTACATGCCAATAGACAAATGGCAAGGGCGGCAAAAAGGTTACTATGTCTAAGTCACAGCAAATTCGGTAAGTTTTACGATGCAATTTGTAGTGTTTTTTAAAGTTCCATAAGCCTGTTGCTGGTTGGCCAAAGGTAACAACCCTTTTCACTTTTTTGGGATATTGCCGCTCTAGCCTATCCGCCACCAATACTGCCATACAACCACCAGAAGAGTGCCCCGTCAGCGATATGCGCTTTCCTTGCGCCATCAGTGGCAATAATATCGCCTCAAGACGCTGGTAAACGGTGTATTTGTTATTACTCCGATTAGGATCGCAACTTAACTGTTCTAATAACTGTAAATAGCCCCAGTGTACATGATAATAACGCTCTCCAGCTTGGTATTTGCGTGGAATAAAAGCGAGGTTAACTAGCCAATCAAACATGTTCATTGACCCGCGAAATACAACTATCACTTCACCTTTGCTTTCTTTCCATAGTACCCGGGTTGTAGAGCGCCCCCAGCGATCAAACACGTCTTGATATAAATACTCGTCCAGCTGCTCTGTCATATCTTGCATAGCCGACGGATAAGCAAGCCTGCAAAGCACCGCATAACGTTCGTATTGATAGCGTTTAAGTTTTTTTAACTTAGCAATGGGTTCTTGGATTAGCAGTTGGTTCAAGCAAAGCTACCTAGGGTGTTTTGATTGTATATTGGAACATAGTGTTCACTATTTAATATGACACTTTAATGAAACAGTACAAACACGACTATTGTGCGTAGTACTTTAACCAATATCGCTGAGCCTTAACGTTGTTAGGAACCACCTTATTAAAGGTATAAACATTGCCAACT
Organism: Agarivorans litoreus; assembly: GCF_019649015.1. Classification (NCBI taxonomy): domain Bacteria; kingdom Pseudomonadati; phylum Pseudomonadota; class Gammaproteobacteria; order Alteromonadales; family Alteromonadaceae; genus Agarivorans; species Agarivorans litoreus. Next base: position 136,555 of record NZ_BLPI01000001.1, read on the forward strand.
TGCTGAACCACAAAAAAACCGTGTGCAATTACGCCTGTTGTATCATTTAACTTTAGCCTTCCCCACCCCCCGCTAAATGCGGAAAGGCTTGGAAAATGCAATTCAAGGTCTTTCACCTTACAACTCTTGCTAGAGCTTGGCACTAACACGCGATAAGGTAAGTCTTTCCATAATTTGGCTTGGCTTAACACATTAACTTGTTGCTGTATGCTGGAATTCCAAGCAAGCTCTAAGATGATTAGTCGCCCTCTTAATAGTTGAAGGTTATCGTAAACACAGGCATTGCTTGCAGGTAGACTGATTTGCAAGGCATCGGCTTGCTCATTAACACTTGCCTTTGTTATTGGCATAAGTTCAAGTTGTTTGGCCGCTTCAACTCGAAAAGTAAGCTTGGGATAAGCGCCTTCAATCACTTCTATCGCTAGCTGATTAGCTATAGCTGAATATGAAAACAAGCCTAAACAAAATAACCACTTACCCATAACCACCATTCCTTAACTTGTCCAAGCGATAGTTCATCGACTTTAAGATTAGCAGCTTAATGCATTAAGCCATTGCTGAATCTGCTTCACCGTCCATAGCGGCGCATCTAAGGGAAGGTCATGCCCTGCGGTAGGATGCTGCTTAAAATCTGCTTGCCAGCGCTTAGCGAGTTGTTCACTGCAACTGCAATCAACTAATTTATCTCTAGGGCTATTTAGGATCAGCATTGCTTGTTTGGGCTTATTAGGCACTTTAAAAGCTGCAGCCGCTTTAAGTTGCAAATAAGCATTTTCTAGGCTTACCGGATACTGCTTTGCCCAGCTAACCCAAGCACATAAAACTTGCTGGTGCTGGTGCTGGTGCGGGAAGTTGGTGGTTAAGGCCATGATTTTGCGTTGCCGAGAAAGCGTAGATTGAGTACAAATAGCGCTTACCAAAGAAGGGTAAACTCGCCAATTTAAACGACGATAGAACGGTGAAAACGCAGCGTTAGAAGAGTTAATTAAAACCACTGAGTTAACTTCATGACTAAACGTATTTGCCCAGTCTACAGCCAACATTCCGCCTAAAGAAATAGCAACAATATCTACACAAGCAATGTCTATGTTTTGCAGGCGAAGTTGAATCCGCAAACTTTGCCGCATTTGGCAAATGCTTTCCGCACTTTTTAAACGATATAAGTGACCATTACCGGGGAGATCAAAACTAACAATTGTACGCTCAGGAAACGCCAGCTGCAGGAGTTCTCGAAATTGTCCCCAATGGCGTTTCTCTCGAATTAACCCTCTAACCAAAATAATTGGTCGTTGACGACAAGTCATGAATACCACTTCTTTATTGCTGCTTTCTTGTCTAAGTCTAATTGTGGATCATCAAGAAAGCTTTGCCATGAATGGCAGGCATCCATTAAAAACTCCATTAGTATTAGATGCCTTCTTAGCACTCGCTGTACTCGGTGTGGTTTCATGGGGTGATACAAACCTAAACTGTTAAACAGCTGAAGTGGATTTTTCTTTAACCAACGCCAAGAGCCCAACTCTAAAGTGAGAGGAATGAATGTACCCGGATAGGCTAAAGACTGATCGTAGCAATAGTCCCAAAGATCGCCATGACAAACATAATGTTTTAGTTTGTGGTTCAAACAGATAGTTTTGGTGCGGAAAACCACTAAAAAAGGCTTTTCGAAGCCGATAAACCACACCAAGATCATTGATTGGCTGTGATACTGAGTTTGCATAAGGAAACCAAATCCGGTCACTTTGACCGAAACCGCTATGACAATCTAATACCAAGCTAAAAGGCCGTGAGAATAAGTTGGTTTTAGCGAATTTAACTAAGGCCTGATTTTCCACTTCCATTGCTTCACCACTTTTGCCTCTAAACCATGGTAAATGTGGACTGACTCTTTGCCCACCAACCATAAAGCTAGCGCCCTCGGCAGCGATACTTGGCGAATTGCGCATTAAATCTACGCCATTAGCGTTAGCTCTGCGCTGCATAACCATGCCACTAGGGTTTACGATAGGCACAAAACCAAGGTAGCAGTTATTGAGGAGGTGCTGAAGTTTTTCATCCCAATCCAGTCGGTTTAGCAAACTCGCTAAAAACGATAACACTACTTGACTACCAATACGCTCTACGCCGTGAACCCCTCCTACAAACAACACTCCAGGCTTAACAACTGAAGGCTTACCTAAGCTAATCCCATGCAGTGGATAACGCTCGCCTGCTTTTCCAGCTACCTCACATAACACCTCTACCTCAAGTTTCTTCCGAAACCGTTCGAGTAAGCTCAACAATTGGTCCATTTCAGGGAATTCACATTGACCTTGCATCGCGCCCTCACTTGCTATAATTGGCAAGTTACATCTAGCAAAATACTATTACAGGTTAATTACTAAACGACTACGTATAGTAATTAATAATTCGGAAGTAGTTGATTTTGCGACAAAGCTAGGCTTCAGTTACACTGCTACAACGCGTTCAAAAGGACCCAACATGCCAGTAAACGACAAGCTAGATTTTTCGTCAGTTTTAGCCACTGCAGTTCATGATATGAAAAACTCGCTGTGTATGTTGACTCAGTCAACGGAATCCATTGCGCTGCGCTCTAAGCAGCTAGGCAGAGAAGACAGCGAAGAGCTTTCTCGCTTGCATTACGAAGTGTCACGCCTAAACGGAAGTTTAATGCAGTTATTGGCGCTTTATCGTTTCGAAAAAGAACAAATGCCAATGACCATTGAAGAGCAGTACCTAGAGGACTTACTCAACGATATTTATTACAAGAACCAAACCTTCATCGAACAAGCGGAAATGAACATCGAAATAGATGTCGAGCCGTCACTAAGCTGGTACTTTGATGGTGTGTTGGTTGACTACTTACTCAACGACATTGTGGTGAATGCTCTACGCTATTCTAAAAAACAAATTAAAATATCTGCAAAACACGCCGATAACTATTTATGCATCCAAATTGATGATGATGGTGAAGGATTTCCACAGGACATTATCGACTTGGCAAATATAGAAGTAGCTTCACAAATAAATTTTGTTAAAAATCGTAGTGGTTTAGGTTTATTTTTCGCAAAATTGATCGCTAAAGCACATATAAATTCGGGCAAGGAAGGTAAAATAAAACTAGAAAATGGCAGTTCTTTAGGTGGTAGCCGTTTTAGTTTATATCTCCCGTAGCACAAACACTTAGGATATTTTTCGGTTTAAATATGGTATTTACCTTAGTATTGCTTGGCATAGGCGCGTTATTATTTTTAGTTATCGCCTACAACATGGTTCAACAATTTAAACAAAAGCAAGAAACCGAACGCCGTATAGCAATTGCCAAACAAAAGGCAATTATTAACGAGACGGAAGAGTTGCTGTTGCATTCCTCTATTTTGCCTTACAGCAAAGAATTAGTTGAGCTTCTGCATAAACGCATGCTTGAAGCTCTTAATCAAATTAGAACCACCGACCCTAGCGTAAAAGGTTTAAATAATCGTATTCGCGCAACCAAAGGTCAACTAAGCCAAATAAAAAATGCCGGCGACATCAGTGACAGTGCTTTCCGAGCCCCTGATACTGATAAAGATGCTCTGCAGATGCTTCAAATCATTAAAAAAATTCGTGCGGTAGTCCGCTCAGAACACGCCAAAGGTCGCTTAAACACTCAAGTGTTTGTACTAGAAGATCGTCGCTTAGAATTAATGCAACTAAAAGTGAACATAGAAAATGCCCTTAAACGCGCAGTAGAAGCTCAAGCGCTGCGCCAGTGGGGTACAGCACGCCAGTTACTTAATAAAGGTATATCAGCCTTAAGCAATATTTCTGACCGTGACGCCTACCTAGAGCAAAAACTACAAGATATGCGTCGGATGAACCAAGAAATGAGCGACAAACTCAAATCTGCTAGTAAGCAAGAAGCCGAAGATCTTGCCGAGAAAGAAACTGACGAATTAGATGTTTTATTTCAACCCAAGAAAAAATGGTAATACTTCCCCACTTCATCGTAATCGCGTTGCTTTAGCAGCCTAACCCAGAAAGTTAGACCTGCAGCTCAAAGCTATGCGAAAATATCGCTAACTAAATAAATAAATAAAGCAAACACAACATGCGTAAAACACTTGAGCAAATTTCTAGTGACCCCTTCCATGGGGTTTACTTCATAGGTACAACTCCCCCTAAACAAAATACCGATATCGAAAAAGTCAGCGATATTGCAGATAAATTGCTGTCTCGTTTAGATGAAATAGAGTACGACGGTTTAATTGTTTACGACATTCAAGATGAAAGCAGCCGTATTGACAAGCCGCGCCCATTTCCTTACATGCAAACACATGATCCGCGTATGTACGCGCAGCTGCTAATGCATAAAAGTGAACGCTCGGTAATTACTTACAAAAGTGTCTCTCAGCGGAATGAACAAGATTTTGTAAATTGGTTAAAAGAAGCATGGCACCAGTTTGAAATTCGTGACTTGGTGTTGGTTGGCAGCCCAGCGGCAACCAATGATATTCAACTAAGTTTAGCCGATGCCTACAAAGCAATCGCCAGTCATGCACCAGAGTTTTATTTAGGTGGGGTAACCATCGCAGAGCGACACGCCAAAAAAGGTGATGAACATGCTAGGTTAATCCACAAAACACACCAAGGCTGCCAGTACTTTGTGACTCAGGCGGTATATAACGCACAAGCTACTATCGATATGCTAACCCGTTATGCCCATGAGTGTGCAGTGAACAAGCAAAAACCGCAACGAATCATTCTTACCTTTTCACCCTGCGGCAGCGCTAAAACCTTAGAGTTCATTGAATGGTTGGGAATATCGGTACCTGAAGCGACCAGTCTACGTATTCTCAATGCTGACAAACCGCTAAAAGAATCAATCCTAATTTGTTACAACAACTTAGTGCAGATACTAGAAGCTGTTTTACCGCTTGGGATCCCCCTAGGGTTAAACATAGAAAGCCTTACCAACCGTAAAGAAGAAATTGATGCAGCTATTTTGTTGTATAAGCTACTAAAAGCCACCATGGACAAAAAACTCGCGCAGCTGGAATTAAACAGTTAATCATCGAAAAATAGCCAATAAAAAAGGAAGCTTTTGCTTCCTTTTTTAGTTCTATCTACTTAAGCCTGTTTCTTGGCTTTAGGCTTTTTGCGCTTATCTTCAATGGCCCATTTACCATCGCTAAAGTACGCTCTCCAACCGGTAGGTTTACCGTCAACTTCAGTGCTTAAGTACTGCTCTTTAGTCTTACGGCTGTATCGAACTAGAGATTTAACCCCATCTGGATCTTCTGTTGGTCCATCAGCTAAGTAGTAAAACTTCTCTGGCAGTCTATCTCTAAAGCGCTTCAATTCTTCCACAAATGGCGCACGCGTCTCTCGTGAGCGAGGGAAGTTACTGGCCGCCATAAAGATACCGGATGCACCATCACGTAATACAAAGTAGGCATCACTATTTACACAGGGTAGTTCAGGTAAATGAACCGGATCTTCACGGGGCGGGGCCACTTCACCATTTTTTAGGATCTTGCGAGTATTGCTACAGTCTTCACCTGTACAAGCCATATACTTGCCAAAACGGCCAGTGCGTAGCTGCATGTCGCTGCCACATTTTTCACACTCAACAATAGGCCCATCGTAGCCTTTAATCTTAAAGCTACCTTGCTCAACCACATACCCTTCACAATCGGGGTTATTACCGCACACGTGCAGCTTGCGGGTTTCGTCAATAAGGTAGCTGTCCATGGCAGTACCACAGACTGGGCAACGTTCTTTAGCGCGTAGAGCCTCAGTTTCTTGTTCTTCTACATCAGCAGCAACCGCTTCCTCACCGGGAATAAGGTTGATGGTGCATTTACAACGTTCTTTAGGCGGCAATGCATAACCAGAACAACCTAGGAATACACCGGTGCTGGCTGTACGGATCCCCATGGGCCGACTACAGTCTGGACACTCGATGTTGGTTATCACTGGGGTATTACTGCGCATCCCCTTCTCGTCATCATCGGCAACAGTGAGTTGTTTCTTAAAGTTTTTATAAAACTCGTTAAGTGTTTGTTTCCATTCAATTCTACCCTCTGCCACCTCGTCAAGCCGCTCTTCCATTTCAGCAGTGAAGTCGTAGTTCATCAGATCTTGGAAGCTTTCGGTTAGGCGCTCTGCAACAATCTCGCCCATTTTCTCAGCATAAAAACGACGACCTTCGGTGCGTACATATCCACGATCTTGAATGGTTGAAATAATTGACGCATAGGTAGACGGGCGACCAATGCCGCGCTTCTCCAACTCTCGAACTAATGATGCTTCATTAAAACGCGCAGGTGGTTTAGTAAAGTGTTGCTTAGGATCAAGCTCAACCAAGTTGAGCTTGTCGCCTTGGCTCACAGCTGGTAACACACCATCATCGGCTTTACTGGCCTTGCCCACTGGCTGAACCTTTGTCCAACCATCGAAACGCAAAATCTTGCCTTTAGCACGTAATTCGAATTGAGCTGCACTCACAGTGACAGTGGTAGCATCATATTGCGCATCAGTCATTTGACAGGCCACAAATTGACGCCAAATCAGATCGTATAACTTAGCAGCATCAGCATCTACACCGGCCAATTGAGTACTGATTACATTCACGTCTGAAGGTCGAATGGCTTCGTGCGCTTCTTGGGCACCTTCCTTACTTGAATAACGTAAAGGGTTGTCTGGTAGATACTTATCACCAAAATTATCGCCGATATAGCCTCTAGCAGCCTCTACAGCGTCGTTACTCAAGTTTGTTGAATCAGTACGCATATAGGTGATGTAGCCTGCTTCATAGAGCCTTTGAGCTAACATCATGGTGCGTTTAACGCCAAAACTTAACCGGGTGCTAGCTGCCTGCTGTAGGGTAGAGGTAATATAAGGCGCTTTAGGCTTTGAGCGTGTCGGTTTGTCTTCACGTTTAACAACTTGATAATCAGCATTTTTTAAAGTAGCAACTGCCGCTTCTGATTGTTGTTTATTAACAGGCTTAAAGGCCTGACCGTTTTCCTTAGCAACTTCTAAACGGAAACCCTCTCCCAATTGTGTTGCTAAATCAGCATGGATGTCCCAGTATTCTTCAGGCACAAAGGCTTTAATTTCGCGCTCTTTCTCAACCACCAAACGAACCGCTACCGATTGAACTCGCCCTGCAGACAATCCGCGAGCAATTTTTTTCCAAAGCAGCGGCGATACCATGTAACCCACAACCCGATCTAAGAATCGACGGGCTTGCTGAGCATTCACTCGCGCCATGTTTAATTCGCTTGGCTGCGAGAACGCGTCTTTAATTGCTGATTTGGTAATCTCGTTAAATACCACTCGCTTAAAACGACTGTCATCACCGCCAATTATTTCTTTTAAGTGCCAAGCAATCGCTTCCCCTTCGCGGTCCAAATCGGTTGCGAGATAGATGGTGTCAGCATTTTCAGCAAGCGTTTTAAGCTCGTCTACCACTTTTTCTTTGCCTGGTAGAATTTGGTAATTGGCTTTCCAATCTTTTTCCGGATCCACCCCCATTCGAGCTACCAGCGCTTTTTTGTCTTTAGCCTTCTTTATTTTGGCTTTTTCTTCTGCGCTTAAGCCTTTGGTTGAAACTGGCGCAGCTTTCTTTTTGTTAGTGGCACTGCCACTGCTAGGCAGATCACGAATATGACCAACACTTGATTTCACCACATATTGGCGACCCAAGTACTTGTTAATCGTTTTTGCTTTAGCTGGTGACTCTACAATTACCAGAGATTTGCTCATATTTTTCTTTTTACCATTGTGTCCACCAACTTGGCCTATTGACGGAAAGTAATAGATATTTGTTCTTTTTTATATTGCTCGAGACTTAGCATAGGTCAATAACTTTTTTGCATCTTTGGTTTATTGGGCGAATAATTAATCACTCGACCACCAAGATACAAACTGATAACATCTGAAAATCCCAGTAAAGCGTAGTGTTATACGCTTGATTTTCTTTTTCTGCCAATACAAATAACCATTGGTGTCAAATTTTTCAATTAAAGATAACTCATTTTTTAAGTGAGCGTAGTAAAAGGAAGACTATGAAACATTTTGAAGTCAACTTCGACGGCTTAGTTGGCCCAACCCACAATTATGCGGGTCTTTCATTTGGCAACGTTGCCTCTTTATCCAATGCCCAAAATGCCTCAAATCCTAAAGAAGCTGCCAAGCAAGGTCTATTAAAAATGAAGGCCTTGCATGACTTAGGGCTTACCCAAGGCGTGCTAGCTCCTCAACAACGTCCCGATCTCAATCTTCTTCGTCGTATCGGTTTTACCGGTAACGATAGTCAAGTGTTACAACAAGCGGCAAAAAATGCGCCTGATGCCCTACTCGCTAGTTATTCGGCATCAAGCATGTGGACTGCCAATGCAGCCACCGTATCGCCTAGCGCAGACACCGAAAATGGCAAAGTGCATTTCACCCCAGCAAACTTAACTAATAAGCTGCATCGCTCTATTGAGCCACAAGTTACCGGTAATATTTTAAAAGCCGTTTTTGCTGATAGTAAATATTTTGAACACCATCAACATTTACCCGAAAACGACTACTATGGCGACGAAGGTGCGGCTAACCATACCCGATTGTGTTCAAATTACGGCGAAGCAGGTTTAGAACTATTTGTTTATGGCCGCTCCGCTGCAGATGCCAGCGTAATTGCTCCTAAAAAGTTTCCCGCAAGGCAAACCCTAGAAGCAAGCCAAGCCGTAGCTCGCTTACATGGGTTAGACCAAGACACTGCGATTTTTATCCAGCAAAACCCTGGAGTAATTGACCAAGGGGTTTTCCACAACGATGTGATTGCGGTGGGCAACCAAAATGTGCTGTTTTACCATCAGCAAGCCTTTTTGAACACTCAACAACAACTTCAGAATATTCAGCAGCGTTTCGGCGATAATAAGCTGCATTTCATAGAAGTTAGCGACAATGAGGTGAGTGTTTCAGAAGCAGTGAAAACTTATTTATTCAATACACAGATCGTTACCACTGCACCAGGTGAAATGGCAATTATTGCACCGACAAACTGTCAAGAATCGGCCCAAGTTAGAGCTTATTTAGAAGACTTAGTAAGCCGAGATACTCCAATTAATCAAGTACACTACTTTGATGTTAAACAGAGTATGAGTAACGGTGGAGGCCCAGCGTGTTTACGCTTACGAGTTGCATTAAACGACATGGAATTAGCTGCAGTAAACCAACACACCATCATGAATGAGCAACTATTTAGTACGCTAAACCAATGGGTTGATAAGCACTATAGAGATAGCTTGGTTTTTGATGATTTACGCGACCCTCAGTTAATCACCGAAGTGAATACCGCTTTGGATGAGCTAACCCAAATCTTACACTTAGGTTCTGTTTACCCTTTCCAACAAGCCTAACTGAATAAATACAAAAAAGCCTGACTAAGGTCAGGCTTTCTCGTTGCTATTGGTTAGCTTGCTATTACTTGGTCCAATCCCAAGGTTGAGACTGCATAATTTTCATTACACCACGCTCTACTCCAATGCTTGCCGCTTGGCTGAGCTTTTCGGCTAATTTCTTCTTAGTATGGTATTTAAACTGGATAACTTGTTTCTCATCAAACTGCTGCATCAAGTAATCGTCACTGGTAGAGACTTCATCAACCAATTCCAAAGCAAATGCTTGAGTACCGTACCAATGTTCGCCAGTAGCTACTTTTGCTATATCCAACTGAGGACGAAACTCTTGAACAAACTCTTTAAATAGAACGTGGGTTTCTTCTAGTTCAGATTGAAACTTCTTGCGGGCTTCATCGGTATTTTCGCCAAACATGGTCAGGGTGCGTTTGAATTCACCAGCAGTTACCTGTTCAAATTCAATGTCGTTTTTCTTTAATACTTTATTAAAGTTTGGCAATTGCGCAATCACGCCAATTGAACCAACGATGGAAAACGGCGCTGCGATAATCTTATCAGCGATACAAGCCATCATATAACCACCACTTGCGGCAACTTTATCAACTGCGATAGTAAGTGTGATGCCTTTTGCTTTAATCCGTTTTAACTGAGAAGCCGCTAAACCATATCCGTGAACCATGCCGCCGCCGCTTTCTAAACGAACTAATACTTCATCTTCTGGCTTCGCTGCGATAAGTACCGCAGAAACTTCTTCACGTAAACTGGCTACTTCTTTGGCGTCGATGCTGCCTTTAAAGTCGATAACAAACAATCGTGGTTTAGTTTGTTCTTCGCCTTTTTTCTTCTCTTCTTTTTGTTGTTGCTTTAGTTGCTTCTTATGCTGTTTAAGTTGCTCTTTGCTCATGAGGTTATGATTAAGCTTTTCCTCAACCTCATTGTGTTGCTCACTTAAATCCGTCACTTCAAGCTCGCCACTTTTGTGCTTAGTTTTAGAAGAAGCGGCAATCACAACCACAACTACAGCAATAATAGCGATAACAATCGTTAAGGCCTTCGCAAAAAACAATCCAAACTCAATCAAAAAATCCAAACTTCTGCCCTCATATTTTCGAGCTGCTATTAGTACCATAGCTTGCACACTGAACCAAGTAACAAAAAAGGCCTGCGCGATGCAGGCCTTAGAACCGATAACTTAGTGCTTATTGAGCCGGAGCAATTACCGTACTATCACTCACCACAACACTAGCATTTCCAGCATCAGCACTTACTGCATAACTAACAAACTGGGTTTGCATTTCAACAGTAGCAGCCAAACTAGCTGCAGGCGAAATCAGTGAGCTATGCGAGCCTTGGCTAAAGCGCACCGCATAACTACCTGCTGAGGTAACTTCGGTACCTTCTAGACCCATTGACGAGATCAGCGGCTCGGTGCCAACTAACGGTAGTGTTGCAAGGCTATTTGGAATAACCTGATCACCGCTATCTTCACTGCCATCACCCACAATCTCATGCACTAGTACTGGCATAGCAAAACCGGATTGCGCGTAGTTAATTGGATCTACTCCATCAACTACTGTTTGCGCTAACGACCCAAAAATTGACGCAAATGCAGGATAATTAGAGTCAATCACCAGCTGCGCTGCTTCTGGGTAAGTGGCTTGATATACCGCAAACTGCTCTAAGGCTGTTGCTGTGTCAGTGTCTTCAAAGCCAAGGCCAGCAGCAACCAGCGCTAAGTAACCAGGATTAGATTTTAAACCCGCTTCTACGGTTGGACCAAAACTAGGTGAGTTTTGGAATACCCCAGCCAAACCTCCAGCAGGTGCGCTAAGCGAAACACTTTGTAGGCTGTAATCAATGTCAAAACCGCTTACGTTTACCGTATCAGCAATAGATGCTGGACCAACACCGACAATTGCACCTAATGACTGACCGGCATAATGTACTTTGCTGCCGTCTAGTTCAGCAGGCGCGCCTGCAGCTTGTAAGGCAGCTCGCACTGCAAGTAAATCTGCTGTTGATTGACGTAAATTTTCACGAATACTTAAAAAGCTACCTAAGTTGGCGAATACTTGAGGATCTTCATTAGCACTGATTTCAGCATTACCATCACCGGTCAAATCCAACCCACGACTACCATGATAAGGCAAATCCATAGCCAAAACTGCGTAACCTTGGGCTGCATAGCTAGCAGCAATAACCGCAGCGGTTTCTTTAACCGACCCAATACCATGTTGGAAGATCACTACGGGCCAGCCTTCGGCCGGCATGGCATTGCCAGTTAAGGTTTCATCAGGTAAATAAATATCTAAGTCTAAAACCGCGGTGCTTTTAGTTTCTGGAACAGGGTTATAAGCCGTAAGATGGCGATGTGAGTCAACTGGCATCGCTTCACCGTCTTGCATATAAGTAAGCCCTGCCAAATCTGCCTGAGCAAGCATTTGTCCAGCGCTTGTTGTATCACCGCCTGCCACTAAGCCACCAAATGTAGCAACGTCAAAACCTTTTGCGCCGGCCTGGGCCCAAAAACTTGTTGCACTGCCTTGATCAGCAAAATCCGCATTGGTTTGCAGCAATTGCAAAATAGCTACCGGGCTATCTGTCTTAGCTTGTGCCCATTTATTGACATCCGCACCAGTAAGATCAGGATTATCAAGGTCTGATAAATAATAAGGCACTGCCAAGGAAGACTTAAAGTACTTAGCGACCACAAAGCCTGGTTGGCTAGTACCAAGAGCAGCATTGGCAACATCTTGCGCTGTAGTGCCCGTATCAACAAGTGCACTCATAGGTAGTAAGTTGTTTAGTGCCATACCACCATAAATCTGTTGTAGAGTTGTTAACACACTTCCTACCGATTGAGTGGTAAACACTGCTGAGTAACTTACATTTGCTGTTACGCCTTCCGCGGCCAACAAGGTGTGGTTATTTGCTGTTAAATATTTCAAGCTTTGCACCGTGACATTATCATCAGCACTAATTGGAGAACTCAATAACTGGTAGGCCTCTCCGGCGGCAACACCTCGACCATTTTCATCTAACAGTTGATCGGTGATTGCCACCATATATGAAGTCGCAGGAGCAAAGGGTACTAATGGAGTAACAATTAGGCTGCCATCACTAAAGGTAGCTATGTAGTCTTCACCGTAAACAAGCTGTTCATCAACGCGGCAAGTTTGCCCTGCCACAAAACTGCCCCCATTTTCAGTAACGTCAGCACAAGTATCTGCAAAACCAGAAGCGCGAACTTTATATAACAACACGCCAGCTGGGAAAGAACTTGCATCTAACTTTGTATCAATTTCTTCATTGTATTCCGCGTCATCATCGCCGTAGGCTAAAGGAATTGAAAACGGCACACTGGTTTGCCAACCGTCTAAGGCGCCTAATACGTTGGTGATATCTTGATACTGCTGAGTAAGCGCAATAGCGGCTTCACTTGGTAGGTTAATCGTCCCGTCTAAGCTACCGTTAAACAACAAGTTATTTGGTGTAGATACATCATTGTTAAGAGGATTGTAGCGAATTTTTACTGAGTTTGGCTCATTTGGCGTGATATCATTACCAAAATCAAATGGCGAGTTGCTACTACCACAACCCGCTATAGTAACTGATGCAAATAGAGTGACTGCTGTAGCTATTCGGGACAGACGCATATTAGCTAATTCCTTTTTTTATAGTATGTTTCTTCAAAGAAACCTTAAACATTTGTTTACATTTTTGCAACAGGTCTAACCAGGTGTTAAACACTTGTTTAATTGTTAATCAAATATTTGTGCACCAACGCACATCTACAGGAATAAAAAATGAGCACGGAAACCTCTCCTCAACACTTCCAAGCAGCCAGTGATGAGCTACAAAACAAGGTCATCTTAGTAACCGGTGCGGGCGACGGCATTGGCCGCCAAGCCGCCTTATCCTTTGCACAATGTGGTGCAACAGTGATCTTGCTAGGAAGAACAGTTAAAAAACTTGAGGCTGTATATGATGAAATTGAAGCTTTGGGCGCACCAAAACCCGCCATTATTCCCCTTGATTTAAAAGGCGCAACTCAACAAAACTATCTTGATATGGCGGCCACCATCGAAAACCAATTTGGCAGATTAGATGGCGCACTGCTTAATGCTGCGCATTTGGGGGTGTTAAGCCAATACGTGCAAATAGAAGAAGATCTTTGGGATCAACTTATGCAGGTAAATGTAAAATCACAGTTCTTACTTAGCCAAGCTTTAGTTCCGTTAATGCTTAAAAGTGACCATGCCTCATTAGTTTTTACTTCTTCAAGTGTTGGTAAAAAAGGCCGAGCATATTGGGGCGGTTATTCGGTGTCTAAATTTGCTATTGAAGGTATGTCTCAAGTAATTGCAGACGAATTTGATAAAACCGGATTACGCAGTAATTGTATAAATCCAGGCGCAACCCGTACTTTAATGCGCGCAACAGCCTACCCCGGCGAAGATCCAAAAACACTAAAAACACCGCTAGATATTATGCCTAATTACTTATACCTAATGAGTGACGCTAGCATTGGGGTAACAGGCACTAGCTTAGATGCGCAACCTAAGTAACTAGTTAGGATAGCGAACGATGAGCAAGCCATTTCGCGCCAAAAGCACCTTAGAGCAGTGGCGAATTTTTCAGGCCGTTGTGGATTATGGTGGCTACGCACAAGCCGCCAGTCAGCTAAACAAAAGCCAATCCTCACTGAACCATGCTGTCAGTAAGTTACAAAACTTACTTGGTATTCAGCTGCTTGAAGTGAAAGGTCGCAAAGCCTACTTAACCCCGATGGGCGAAGTAATGCTAAGGCGCAGTAAATTGCTTAGCCAAAACATCCAAGAGCTAGAATTACTCGCGGCAAGTCTAGAGCAAGGTTGGGAACCACAATTGAGCTTAGCGTGTGAAATCATTCAGCCACAAGCTCCCGTTATTAAAGCACTTAAAGCCTTTCTACCAGAAAGTAGAGGTACTCGTGTCGAAGTTATTGATACCGTAGTAAGTGGCGCTGATGATGCTATAGCCGAAGGTGAATTTGACCTAGTGATCACCGCTCACTTGCCTAAAGGTGTATTGGGAGAGCGGCTCGGCGTCGTCACCTTAGTTCCAGTTGTTCATCGCAATCACCCTTTAGCTAAAATGCCACAACCAGTCTCGATAGACGAAGTGATACAACACGTTCAACTGGTGATCCGTGATACAGGAAAAAACCCTCAACAAGATAGAGGTTGGTTACGCGCCGAACAGCGCTGGACCTTTAGTAGTTTTCATCGCGTAGTAGAAGTACTTAAGCAGGGTTTAGGCTTTGCTTGGCTGCCACTACATATCGCTCAACCGCATTTCGAAGATGACAGTTTGGTTGAACTTAATGTAAGTGGCGGTGCGGCCAAGTCATTGGTTACCTACCTAGTAGTGCCACGCCCAGAACTACTGGGCCCAGCCGGTCAGCATTTTTCAAAGCTGTTGATCCAACATTGTAAATCATTACGTTAAGGAAAGTAGATGCTACTAAATTGCGATATGGGAGAAAGCTTTGGCGTATGGGAAATGGGGGTTGATAAGCAACTCATGCCCCATATCGATCTTGCCAATATCGCTTGTGGTGGGCACGCTTCTGATCCCAATGTAATGAGTCGCACATTAGTGCTAGCCAAGCAATATTCTGTCACTGTAGGAGCGCATCCAAGTTACGCAGACATAGCTGGCTTTGGCCGGCGTTCTATCCCCTATCAAGCTGACGAGCTCACTCACCTATTGCTCGCGCAAATAGGCGCTTTGGATGCGTTATGCCAGTTTCATAAGCTTAACTTAAGTTATGTAAAACCACATGGCGCTTTATATAACGACATGCATAAACAGCCGGCTATATTCGAAGCTGTATGCAAAGCACTAGCTGGCCTCAATCAGGTTCCTCAGCTAATGGTACATGCCACTCAATGCCATGGCTTTATCAGTGAGCTAGCAGAAAAATACCAACTATCGCTAATCAAAGAAGCCTTTTGTGATAGACGCTACTTAAGCGACGGGAGTTTACAAGCACGTAGTCAAACTGGAGCGGTACTCTCAAACAAAGAACACATATTGGAACAAGTAAACTTGTTACTCACGCAACAAAGCTTATGCTGCGCTGACGACAGCTTACTAGAAGTAGAAGCCGATACCCTGTGTGTTCATGGCGACAATCAAGCAGCGGTTAAGCTGGTTCAAGCCATCAAGCAGCAAATCCAACACTCAAAGAAAGACTAGTCAGTATGTACTGCATCGATTATGTTAACGAAGATAGCGTGCTAGTAAGCAGCATATCAGCCCCCCACTGCCAAGCTCTGCCTAATTTAGCGAATTTTCTGAAAAACCAGCTTACTAACATCACTGATATTATCGTGGCCAGCGATACTTTACTTTGCATCGGCAATAGCCAAACGCAGTTCGAATCGATAGGCATAGCTGTTCAGCAGTTTGAAGTGCAATTAAGTAAACGTACTAATCACCAAGTTTTTGATATTCCAGTTTGCTACGCAGAACAGTTGGCGCCAGATATATCGGCGGTAGCTCAGCAACTCCAGCTCAGTGTTAATCAAGTTATTGAGCTGCATAAACAAGGCATTTATAAAGTGAAGATGATTGGCTTCATGCCGGGCTTTACTTACCTAAGCGGACTAAACCCACAGCTAAAACTGCCTCGCAAATCCACTCCCGTAAGCAAAGTACCAGCTGGCAGCCTAGCAATTGCTGAAGATATGAGTGCAGTATATCCCAGCGACAGCCCCGGTGGTTGGCACATCATTGGCCAAAGCCCCATAAAGCTATTTGATAAACATCTCAATCCTATGTGCCCGTTAACGGTAGGTGATCAAGTGCGCTTTGTTGAGCTCAGTTATAAGGAATTTCTCAGCTACGGAGACAGCAGTGACTAAAGCAGCCTCACTCACCGTGCTTCGCAGCGGTCCGCAGATGTTAGTTGTAGATCAAGGGCGTATTGGCTTTCAACACATCGGCGTTAGCCCAGGAGGTCCTGCAGACAAGCATGCCTTTAATTGGGCTAACCGCTTGTTAGCAAATCCCGTTAACAGCCCTGCCCTAGAAATCACTTTTGGTGGCGCTAAGCTACATTTTGAGCAAGCCTGCCAGATTGCAGTATGTGGCGCAGCAGTGCCGCTTAGCTTTGAGATAAATAAAGCAAACAACAAGCCAATTGCCACCTGGCAAAGTATTGATGTGGAAGCCGGTCAAACCTTACACATGGGCGCTAGTCGATCAGGACTAAGAGCTTATTTGGCCATACAAGGCGGCTTTATACTCAACAGCGAGCTACATAGCGTAAGCAGTTCACCAAAGCAGGCTTTAGGCCCCTTTAACGGTCGGGCTTTAAAGCAAAATGACAAACTCCTTTATTCTATAAAAAGTGCTAAGCAACTGGCCTCCACTCCAGTGAAACAAACACCGCATCAGTTTATTCCAAACTATAAAGAACACTTGAAACTCGCGCTTATTCCGGGCTATCAGTTTCACGCATTTAGTCCGCAACAACGGCAGCAAATTTTACAACAGGACTACCAAATCAGCGAGTTAAGCGACCGCATGGGGGTGAGATTAAAAGGCATAGCTATAAAAAATGTTCCCCAAACTAAAGAATCAGAGGCAATAGCTTTAGGCGCTGTGCAAATCCCCCCCAACGGCTTACCGATAATTCTGTCTGTTGATAGACAAACCATTGGTGGTTATCCCAAATTAGGTTGTATCTCTCGGCTAGACCTGTTTGCTTTAAACCAGCGGCATCCAAAACAAAGCATAAGCTTTTACGTAAGCAGTGTTGAGGAACAACGACAACGTTGGCTAACCTTTGAAAACTTCTTCAGCTTAGTCAACTAAAATGCTAAAACCACTATGACTAGATCACCAGCTAAACCAAGGCGACTAAGAGACTTAAAAGGGTTTGGTCCACGCAGCGAAGAAATATTGGCAGAGGTAGATATTCACTCCGTCGAAGACTTTATGGCCATCGATCCTTACCAGCTTTATGCACGTTTAAAAGCCCGAGTAAAAGGCACTGGTTTAAACTCTATCTACGCGATAATCGGTGCAAGAGAAAACCGCCATTGGCAAGAGATTAAACAACAGCATAAAACAGAAATTTTATTCAAGCTAGATGAACTTGGCCTAGCACCTAAGTAAGCTGAATTTAAACTCTACCTACTACCGAATTTAGAGTGCTAGCCAATAACGCAAACTATTTACAATATGCTCAATGTCGCTTAAACCGTTTAGTCGCTCTAGGGTTTCTAAAGCCATTATTGGTGAATCAGTAACCACCCCATTTACCCGCAAATAGTAAAGTCGCTCAACGTCTGCAGCATTGTTAACTGTCCAAACATGTACTTCTTGGCCGCGCTGCTGGGCGCTAAATAGTCGCCAAGCGTTCACCCATTGTTGGTTCACGATCAACATATCAACATTTTGTTGAACCACTGACTCACCAAAACTGGCTGCTGCAATAAAGGCAGTGCTAATCCTATTTGCTAATTCGGTATCGCTTATTTGCTGTTTTAATTCTTCAAGCAGCTCAATGTCCAAGCTACTTATGATGACCGGGTATGGATATTCCTTTAAAGCCTTTAGTAGCGCCGGAACCAAGGCTAGAGAATTGTTGTAGCGTTTAAGCTCAATATTTAAGGTAATCTTGTTGGCGCTCTTATCTAGCCAATAAGGTAAGGCCTGCGGTTGGCTAAATCCGGCGTCAACAAAGGCCTGTTGAATCAGTGCAAAGGGGCTTTCTGACACCACTAAATCACTCCCCGTTAAGCGGCGTAAATCACGATCGTGAATCACTGAAATTTGCTTATCAGCAGTTAGCTGTACGTCTATCTCAGTTACTGGTAGACCTAGATCAATAGACTTCTGTAAACCTTCTAAACTATTTTCTAAAGCTAACCAACCTCCAGCTCTATGGCCCATCACAAGCATGGTTCTAGGTTCGATAAAACGTTGATTAAAGGCTTCGATATCTTCGTGCATTTCAGTTGCACCCAATAACAGCACAGCTATAAACATTAGCCGCAGCCCTAGGTGCACACGATGACTCTCATTTAATACTTGCTGATGTTCATTGCTAATTGTTTCTTGATGTTGCTTAAGTAAAACCTTAAACAGATAAAACTGAATACTGGCGTATAGCCAGGTGTCTATAAAACTAAGAATGGTACCACCTGCTAACACCATGGCACTGAATAGAAACAATACCAACGGAGTAATATCTTCTGGCGCCCACCAATTTAGGCTAAGTCGAAGTAACCAAATAAAACTGGTAATTACCGCAATGAATACAATTGTACGTAAGGCTAACCAGGCTAAGTTTAAACACAAAATCAGCTTACGTTGTCCATAACTTAGCTGAGTTGAATCTTTAAGCTGTGCAAGCAGAGCCTTTTTCTGCAGCATGCAAAATGGCAAGGCAAACCACCAATTAAGCCATTTAGCTCCCAGCCAAACGGCTAAAGGTAAGCCACCAATACTTAAGGCAGCAAAATAAAACCAAAGCTGATTTCGTTGCTGGTCTAGATAATAGTTAATATCCCAGTCGGCTAACATTAAGCCAAACAACCAACGGCCAATAAACAACAGTGTACAGCTAATGCTAATTAGCAAGGCAGATTGCAAAAACGCTAACCTGGCGATTGTCCAAGCACGATTAACCAGTAAACGTATCGCTTGCGACACCGAACGTTTGTTCACTTCGTGCTGCGCAAGCAACAAGGTTAAAGCCCCCTGCTGCAAAAAGAAGTTAAATAAGGCCATCGCGACTAGCCAAATAGCGAATAAATAGCCGCTGGGCGACAAAAAGAAGGCTAATAGCTCCTGATTAGCGACTCCCTTTAGCCCATACCAAGACATCAAGGCTTCACTCACCACTATCGACAAAGGCGCAAATATGGCGAGCCAGCTAGCTTGCACTAACAGATAAGCTCCAAACATAGCTATGCCGCGATTCTTTAATGAGCTTGCCAAGTAATAAACGAAATGGCGAATACGATGCAGTAAGTTTGGCAACATATTAATTACGCTCTAGAGCTAAGGCCATGGAACTGACTTCTTGTTGAGAGACCTGTGCACGTTGTAATTCCAATTGTGGATCCTTATCAGCTGCCATTGCTAAAGCATAACGGGTATCAAATGGGCTAATTAAAGGCTCTGAGGCGGCACTATGAAAATGCTTTATTCCCTGCTTTTTAAGCATAGAAAGGTTGCGAGCACGAACACCCCCAGCCACTATCCATTCGATATCTTGATATTGTTGCTGTAGGGTCAATATCAAGTCGACTCCCTGCTCTATTTTGTTTTGCTGTCCAGAGCTTAACACTCTATTAATGCCTAACTCGCTAAGTTGCTTAGCAGCATTCGTAGGATTAGCAATACAGTCAAACGCGCGATGAAAAGTGCTAGCTAGATTAGTAGAAGCGCCAATAAGTCGCTTGCAGGCATCAAGATCAACAGTAGCTTGGTGAGTTAACGCACCAAACACCACGCCATTAAACCCTAACTGCTTAACTAAGTTAATGTCTTCGACCATTTGTTGTAGTTCATTACGGCTATAACAAAAGTCTCCACCACGGGGGCGAATCATTACCACAATGTCAATTTGTGGCAGATATTGACGGGCTTGCAGCAGTGCGCCGTAACTAGGTGTAGTACCTCCATCACGCTGACCTGCACATAACTCTATGCGCGTAGCTCCGCCTTGGATGGCGCTAATAATGTCATCTTCACTATAACAACAAATTTCCAGCGTATAACTAAAAGAGCCTGAAGAAATCAAACAGCTAACCACTTAAAAAATACTGGCTTGATTATAACGGATTATCGATTAGCAACGAGTAACTATACGTAACATAAACGGCGCTTTGTTTAACTAGATCAAAAATATTCAGCCAAAATATCTGTGCTTTTACTCTAATCCCAGTCACTTTTGCCTCTGAATAGATTAACAGACAGAAAAACCGAAGGTTTTCCAGCTCACAACTTAGCCGCTCAAACAAGCGTTTTACCAAATAACTGTGTATATTGACTAAGTTATTCTAAGGAAAGAAGACATTTTTGGGTGAAAAGATGACACGATTTTCTCTATATTTGTTGACCGCTGCACTGGCGATCAACGCAAACTTGGCGCATAGCAATGAATACTTATTTGTAGGCACTGGCAACGTAAGCGGTGTTTACTACCCAACTGGCAATGCATTATGCCGACTTCTTGAACAAAGTAACGAACACCGAAAATTAAGTTGTACAGCCGAAAGCTCGGGTGGTTCTAGTGATAATATTAAAGCGCTAAAGGCTGGTGACATTGATTTAGCCATTGTTCAGTCCGACGTTCATTGGCAAGCCTATCAGGGCGCAGGTGAATTCACTGAACAAGGTGCTTACAGTGAATTACGTTCACTGCTTTCTCTCTACTCAGAAGCCTTAACTGTATTGGTTAACGCCGATTTAAGGATTAGTCAAATTGATGATCTCAAAAGTCACGCTATTAACTTGGGTCCAGTAGGGTCTGGTCAATATTCCACCATGCAGGTGGTTATGCAGCAGTTAAATTGGCAAGAGTCTGACTTCTCTAAAATTACCAACCTAAAACCAGACGAACAAAGTCGCGCTCTTTGTGGGAACAAAACCGATGCCATTATTTATGTTGTTGGCCACCCGAATACTTCGATAACTCGTGCTACCACTATGTGTGAGTCAAACTTATTAAGTTTGTCGAAAAAGACCATTATGGCGCTGGCAGAAAAGTACGAATACTTCTCGCCAGTTACCATTAAAGGTGGTACCTATCACGGCAATCCAAATGATGTATCGTCAATTGGCGTAAGTGCAACGCTGGTGGCCGATAAACAACTCTCGGAGCAAACGGTATATAACTTTGTTGCAGCTATATTTGAAAACTTGAATACCCTGCGCTCTCTGCACCCCGCTCTTTCAGAGCTAAACGTAGAGCAAATGATCAACACCAACCTAAGCGCTCCGCTTCACCCTGGCGCACTCCGTTATTATCGTGAACAAGGTTGGGTAAACTAAGACTTGGTGATACCCGCATGCTGCGATATCTGGCTAAGTGGCAAGTTTAACTTGTCACATAGCCTATCTAATTCATTGTCTACTACCTTATTCCAGTCTTCGCATTGCCCTTGCCAACCAAGGCTTTCTAGCCAGTCTTGGCACACCTTGCGATTAGTAAACAAATCATGCAAATAAGAGCCTTGAACATTACTTAGCTGCCAACCCGTTGCTCGTTCAACAAAGCTATCTATCTGAACTGAACACTGGGTTTGCCCATGATGAATTTCATAACAAGCTATTGTTTCACCGCGGTAATTAATGCTTCGTTGAATAGTTGTTTTTACGTTTGAATAAACAGTGGTTAGTGGCAGTAAGGCTAAACCATCAAACGTTTCACCTTCTACAGAACTAGGATCTAAGTTACGTTCACCTAAAATCTGTAAACCACCACAAATGCCCGTTACCCGAACGCCTTGTTTAGCCGCCTTAATAATTTGCTTGTCTAAGCCTGTTTTTGCTAAATGCTTTCGGCTAGCAGCCACGTGTTTAGAGCCAGGTAAGATAATGGCATCAAAATGGCCTAGATCCTGGTTGTCACGCATTGGCACAACATTAACCCCGGGTTGATACACCAAAGGATCAAATTCATCTAAGTTGCTGGCATAGGGGTAAACAATTAGGGCAATGTTCAAACAATTGGCTTGCCAAACGCTTCGGTGAAAAAAGTTGTCTTCTTCTGGTAATTGATGCTCAGTCCAAGGGATAACTGCCACTATTGGTATGCCGGTTTTTTCTTCTAACCACACATTGGCATCGTGTAATAAAGCCTGTTCACCTCGAAACTTGTTTAGCACAAAACCTTTTACAAGCCGTTGTTCTTCTGCACTTAAACACATCCATGTTCCTAGTAGATGTGCGTAAGCTCCCCCACGGTCGATATCAGCAATAAGATAAACCGATGCCTTACAATGCAAGGCCACTTCCATATTTACGATATCACTTTTACGCAAGTTAACTTCGGCAGGACTTCCAGCTCCTTCAATAACAAGTTGCGTAAAACCCTGTTGTAAGCGAGCCAAGCTTGAGGTTACTGCAGGCCAAAGTACCGATTTTCGTTGATGCCAATCTTTCGCTAACAGCTCATGGCTTACTTCACCATTCACCACCACCTGAGCGCCTTTATCGCTATGTGGTTTTAACAACACAGGGTTCATATCTATACTAGGCGTTTGCTTTGCGGCTATCGCCTGAAGATATTGGGCGCGGCCAATTTCTCCGCCATCTTGAGTCACCGCGGCATTGTTACTCATGTTCTGTGCTTTAAACGGTGCGACATTTATCCCAGCATGACTTAAGTGGCGACAAAACAGTGCGCATACCAAGGATTTACCTGCATCACTGGTACAGCCCATAAACATGATTGGAGACTGGTTCACGGTAGTGTTTTGCATTAGTTATCGTTGTTCACTAATAAACAAGCTAATACATCGCGCCAAGTCACAAGCCCAATCAGCTTATTGCGCTCATCCACCACCGGCAAACAACTAATGCTTTTGTCCACTAAGTTACGGCCAGCATCGCTAATGCTGGTATTGGCGTTACAGCATAAAGGATGACGAGTCATAACGTGATGAACCCGTTGGGTTAAGGTATGCACATCACGTTGGCTTTCAGCAGCTTTACCCAAGTACGGGCTAAGTGAGGCTAATAAGTCTGACTCTGTAAGCACACCAATGACTGTATCTTCATCATCAAGCACCACCAAGTGATGAAAACTCACATTATCAAAAATGTCTTTTATGTCGAACAAACGTTGATCCATGCTTACTGTAACAACTCGAGTTTGCATAATATCTTTGATTATCAAGCGATTCTCCAATCTGTTGGTGTTAAATCCATTATAAACACAAGCAGCTTTATTTGGTGGCTTAGTTATTACAAACTATAGAAAATTTCATCTACATCCGTACACTAGGTGTGTAATCAATTAGAGTTAGATAACATGGCTTACCAAATCATTCCCGTTACTCCTTTTCAACAAAACTGCAGCCTAATCTGGTGTGAATCCACTAAACAAGCAGCTATTGTTGATCCCGGTGGCGATCCTCAACTTATTCAAGCGGCAGTAGAAAAGGCTGGTGTTGAAGTAACAAAAATTCTGCTCACCCATGGTCACTTAGACCACGTTGGCGCCAGCAGTATAATCCAACAACGCTATCAGGTACCGTTGATTGGCCCGCACAAGGATGACGACTTTTGGATCAGCAAAATGGCCATGCAATGCCAAATGTTTGGCTTCCCAGAAGTGGCTAGCTTTACCCCAGACCAATGGTTAGAGCACGGTGAAGTGATTGAAGTTGGTGAATTGAAGTTAGAAGTGCGCCATTGCCCAGGCCATACTCCGGGTCACGTGGTGTTTGTCGACCACGACAATCAATTGGCTATTGTGGGAGACGTATTGTTTAACGGCTCGATTGGACGAACTGATTTCCCTAAAGGCGACCACCCCACTCTGATCAACGCCATCAAAACGCAACTTTATACGCTTGATGATGCCTATCAGTTTTTACCAGGACACGGCCCCATGTCGACTATTGGCCATGAGAAAGAGTTTAACGGTTACACCCGCTAACAAATTATCATTAGAAGTGTCCATACATGGTAAATAGACAAGGGGAGCCTTTGGCTCCCCAGGCCTAGACTTATGCCGAATGGCAAAACTGTGACTGAGTAGATTGCTTTTGTTTGTTATCCAAGGCTGCACTTAAACGGGTTAGTAATAAGGCGCCAACAACAATCAATGCACCAGCCCAAGGAGTGTGTTCTACCCCAGCATTGGCAACTATCATTCCGCCGCCCCAGGCGCCTATAGCAATGCCTACGTTAAATGCGGCAATGTTTAAACCGGAGGCTACATCCACCGCATTGGGCGTATATTGCTCGGCTAACTTCACCACATAAACCTGTAAGCCTGGCACATTGCCAAAAGCAAAAGCCCCCCACACTAGAATGGTTAAAACAGCGGTGATGGGGTTAACTGCAGTAAAGTTGAATACCAACAGTACCGAGGCTAAACCTAAGAATATCCAGCTTAGTGCTTTAGTTGGGCCTAAACGGTCAGCCATTTTTCCACCCCAAATGTTACCAAAAGCGACAGACACGCCATACACCAACATAATCAAGCTAATAGCGCTGGCGTCAAATCCACTTACGTCCTGTAAAATAGACGCTAAAAAGGTAAACGCAGTAAACGAACCGCCATAACCTATAGCGGTTATTGCATATACCAACAACAATCGAGGCTCTGTTAATACTTTAACTTGCTCAGATATTTTAGTGGCAGGCGCTTGCTTTAAATTACTAGGTACCAAAACAGCGCTGCCGATAAGTGCAATTAAGCCTAAAATCGCTACGACTAAAAATGTGGTTTCCCAACCAAAATGTTGGCCAATGTAGGTACCCAAAGGCACACCAGTAACAAGCGCTACCGTTAGTCCGGTAAACATAATGGCTATTGCGCTAGCGGCTTTTTCTTTTGCAACTAAACCCGTTGCGATGGTCGAACCTATAGAAAAGAACACGCCATGGGCTAAACCTGTAAGAATTCGCGCACCCACTAAGGTTTCATAACTCGGGGCCTGCCAAGCTAATAAGTTGCCCGCGACAAATAAACTCATGACTGCAAGCAGCACTTGTTTGCGTGGCCACTTACCCGTTAAGGCAGTTAACACGGGCGCGCCCACCGCAACACCTAAGGCATACAAGCTCACTAACAATCCTGCAGAAGGTAAAGAAACCGCTAAGTCTTGGGCCATAGTAGGAATCAACCCCACTATCACAAACTCGGTGGTTCCAATGGCAAAGGCACTTAAAGTAAGTGCAAATAAAGCTAAAGGCATAACAGTAATCTCTCGTCATCGATTAGGTTGTTGCGCTGTGCAACAGTTGATGGCAAGCATTATTAGTTAATTAACTTTTGTCAGAAATGGCAGTATCAACAAAATACTTTTGTAGAAAATGTAAGTAAAAAAGCGATAAATCTAAGAAAACTTTTGTAATAAACACTAGTATTAAGCATTCACTTTTGTTGATTTCTTCGCAAAGAGTTGCTGATGTTTAACCTAAAAAATCGTTCTGATGATCTTGAAATTTTGTTGGCTGTAGTTGATAGCGGTGGCTTCTCAGCTGCCGCAGATGCCTTAGATATACAAGTCGCTAAGGTATCTAGAGCGGTTAGCAAAATAGAAAAACAACTAGGCATTACTATTCTTAATCGAACCACCAGACGGGTGGTACAAACCGACGAAGGCCGCCAGTTTATAGAAGCAGTACGAATTGGATTAAGCCAAATTCAACAAGCTGAAGAAGATATTATTAGTAAGGGTGAATTGCCTCAAGGTAGGCTGCGAGTTGATGCGGCAAGCCCGTTTGTCATTCATCAACTCGTTCCACTAATAAATGAGTTTAAACTCGCCTTCCCCAATATAGAACTAGAGCTAAATACCAACGACGGCTTTGTAGACTTACTGGAGAAGAAAACCGATTTGGCAATCCGCATAGGCACATTAGCAGACTCCACCCTGCATGCTCGGCCCATAGGCGTGAGTAATCTGTATATTGTCGCCTCTCCAGCTTATCTCGATAAACGCGGCGCGCCCCTGCACGTTGCGCAATTACACGAACATGAGTTAATCGGCTTTAGCGGAGCTAAGGTGCTAAACCATTGGCCATTAAAAGGGTTTAAATCGATGAAGCCTGCTATTACTGCTAGTAGCGGAGAAACTATTCGCCAACTAGCGTTAAGTGGCAACGGCATTGCGTGTTTGTCGGGATTTATGGTTAAACACGATATCGAGCAAGGAACGCTAGTGAGTTTGTTCCCGGCCTTGTTGGTGGAAGAAACTAACCAGCGACAAATTAATGCTGTGTACTACCGCTCATCTAAAGTCGCTCGGCGTATCACCGCGTTCATTGATTTTATTAAACCTCGGTTAAACTTGTAAGTTGCGGCTTGACTTGGAGCTAGCTCCAAGGTCTAGGCTTGTGACACAGCCTTAGATTAATGGAGTGATCAATTATACAAACAAGATAGCAACGGTATCAGCATTAATCGCAATGCGACACTGTGCCCCAATTAGGGCACATATCCACGGCCCCCTTAATGCAGGCTGTAGCCCAAAAGAGTTGGCTGGGTTTGTAACCGCCTACCTTGGGTGTAACAATAATAACAATTCTATTCCAACTGCTAATGGCATCAATTGTAATGCTGAAATCTAATAAGGCCTTTGCTCCAAAGGCGTTTAGCGTTTTTTGGTAAAGCTCTTCGTCTAACTCACAACCATAGCGTCAAGCGTTCAACTCATTCTAAAGAAAGCCGTTCATTTGCCAAGTAAGCTAATCGCAAACCTGCTCGAGCAACTGCATTTTAACTACCTTAAATTCCGGTAAATAGGACTGCATGTTTTGCTCTGGGCTGGGTGGTAACACGTAGCCCTGAACAACTACTGGATTTCGGTACCCTTCGAGCTGGTATTGGCCTTCTACATCAGCACTAGACCACATCCAAAACAGTTCACCTTGGCAGCTTTCGAACAAAGAAGTTTCGAAGCCGTATATCCAGTAACCCTGCATCGTTTGATTAGGGTATTGCGCAGTGCGATTTGAGCAAGAAAATAGGCTTACCAAGAGAAACGTGGCCAAAAGCACTCGAAATACAATAGTCACCCTACTTCTCTCCTTTTTCTCTACCTTACACCTATGCAGTGTCGCCGCTGCATAGTTTAAATCATTAACAAGCTTGTTGATAAGCCTTTAAAAACACTGGTTAAATATCAAACTCCCCATGCAAACCAACTGCATACTATCAAATAAATCAACAATGACAGGCAGTATAAATATCGAACAACAAAATCATTCAGCCATTAGTGGATACACTGTTAATTTTATCGCTACCACTATCAATAAGATGCATTTAAATATTATGAAACAATGAGTTAAAAGAAAGACAAATCCGACCAGTATAACGCACGACTTTTAGTTAAATCCTGCATGAAACAACATCAGTACAATTTTTGAGCTGCCGCACAAATCACCAAAGCAAGTAATTATTCATCCTCTCGAAATAAATATTGATCAACCAATTGTGATCAACCTCTAAAATTTGGATAATCAATAATGCTATTAATTTGCCCATTAACCCCATTATTGGTCAACCTATTGGCGTTATTTAGGGAAACCAATTAACCACAAGGAGGACGGTATTTCTTGAATCGCTTAACCAAGGGAGTGGCAACAAGTGGTCAGTATCAAAAATAGCGCAATCATATTATTTAAGCTCAACAGCTTAAGTACTTGGCTGCTATCAAGTACTACCAAGTAAACCACTTCATTCGTTTAAGCACAGAACAACTTATTAAGGGAACCAAAATTGGTATACCAAATTTTGAGCATATCGCGTTTAGATAATCGAGAAGTAACAAACGCAAATAAATAACTAGGATATAAACATAGGAAGTTTTATGACTATCAAGGCAAAGAAAATGGCTCCGCTCTGCTTTGCTGTCAGTTCAATACTGAGCATAGGTGTATGTTCAGCAGCAGCTGGCGAAGCAATACGAGTAGAGGCCGAAGATTTCGTGATGATTGGCGGAACCTTCGATGACGGCCAAATTGCAGCAGTAAGCACCTATACAGTAAATGGTGCGACTGCAATAAACTTTGTAAACAAAGGCGACTACCTAGACTATCAGGTAAATATCGCTGAAGCCGGTACCTACAACATCGAATACTTAATTGGCACCGATATAGCAAACGGTGCAGAAATTGAAGTATTAGTAAAAAGTGGTGCCGCTTGGGTTTCTCAAGGAAGAACGACAGTACCAGCAGCTGGCTGGGACAATTTTCAATTGCTCGCCCCTACTCATACGGTAGAGCTACCTAGTGGCCAGGTGGATATTCGAATTGCTGCCTCTGGCGCCAATGACTGGCAATGGAACTTAGACTACTTCACGCTGCAAAAAGTTGCCGATGAACCGGTAGATCCTGAACCGCCAGTGGTGTTGCCACCAGCAGCACTGATTACCCAAGCCACCAGCTTTACTGGTAGTGGTGGTACTTTTGCCGATGGTCAACCTTCTCCTGTAAGTACTTATACAGCTAATGGTGTAAGTGCGATTAATTACATTAACAAGGGCGACTACGTAGATTACGACCTAAACATTGCAGAGTCTGGTGATTACAGCATTGAATACTTAATTGCTACGGCGCTTGATGCAGGTGTAGAAATTGAAGTATTGCTAAATACCGGTAACGGTTGGGCGTCTGTAGGTAAGTCTTCGGTAGCTGCAGGTGGCTGGGACAATTTCCAGTCTCTCAAACCAAGTTATTTATTGTCGATTCCTAGTGGTTCAGTGCAATTGCGCTTAAATGCTTCAGGGACCAATGACTGGCAGTGGAACCTAGCCAGCTTCGCCTTATTACGTGAAGGTGATTATACGGATCCAACGGACCCAACTGATCCTACAGACCCAACCGATCCTACGGATCCTACGGACCCAACCGATCCTACAGACCCAACCGATCCTACAGACCCAACCGATCCGCCTGTAGTGATACCACCAGGCAATGGCACCGACCCTGTTGAAGTAGAAGGCAGCTTCACTTTAGAAGCAGAAAACTACCAAGCTGTAGGTGGCGAAGTAGGTATTTATGATATCGATAACGGTAAAGCCGTTAATTACTTTAACTCTGGCGATTACTTAGAGTTTTACGTCAAACTTGAAACCGGTGGTTTATACGACGCCAGTTACCGAGTTGCCACAGGCACTTTAAGTGATACAGCGGTGGGCCTAATGCTTACTGATCACAATGGCCAATTAGCAGTTAAAAATGTAACAACCGTTAATAGTGTTGGCGGCGACTGGGACGTGTTCTACACCCAACCAGGCAATGGTAGATTCAACATCTTTAGTGGCACTAACACTATCCGTATTTACGGCGCTGGCTCAGCTGACTTTCAGTTCAACATCGATAGCATTAGCTTTAGCCGAGTAGGCAATGTTGACCTAGATATCGACGGTGACAATGACGGTGTTCCCGACGTAGATGACCTTTGTGCTAGCAGCCCTAGTGACGAAGTTGCAGATGCAAACGGTTGTACGCCTTCGCAAAAAGACAGCGACGAAGACGGCATCAATGATCGCATAGATCAATGCCCTAACACACCACCAGGCGCCTTTGTAGATGACATTGGCTGTACTAGCACTGGCAGTGACGACGATGATTTTGATGGAGTGCCAAACACCATTGATCAATGTCCAAACACGCCATTTGGTCAAAATGTAACACCAACAGGTTGTCCCGTTGCAGGCAGTGATGCCGACGAAGATGGCGTAGCCGACAGTGTAGATATTTGCCCCAATACACCTATCAACGAGTTTGCTAACGCAGAAGGTTGCTCAAGTTCGCAACTAAGCAACGGAGAAACTGTATCAGTAAGTGTAAACGCCAATATCATGCATGAAGTGAACGGTGTATCTGACTTTGGCCGTAGCCGCCATATGACAATGCACAGTACCATCTTTGAGCAAGATTGGAATGGCCACAGCGACCGTTTGAACTACCTCCTAAATACGCTAGACGTATACATGGGCCGTGACAACGGAACAGCAACTTGGCGCTTCAAAGAAACCGCTCAAGATCCAAATGTAGCTAATACACCAGATATGGACTGGATGGTTAATCGCGGTAAAGTACTGCGCGAAGATTACGCTAACAACGAGTTCTACAAGCGTTTCTCGCCAGAAAAAACCGAGTTAATTGCTGGTACTAACCCGCACCCTACCTACCCTACCTTAAGCTGGTACGACAACGGTATGACATCTACCGGTTGGCAGCCAAAAACTATTGAGACCTCAGCAAAATGGATGGGTCATTACCTAGCTAACTACTACGCTAACTCTCAAAACGGAAACGTTGGTGAGCCAATGCCTAAGTTCTGGGAAGTGATTAACGAACCAGACATGTTGATGAAAACCGGTCAGTTCATGGTTACCAACCAAGAAGACATTTGGCGCTACCACTCTTTGGTTGCTCAAGAAATTAGACAAGCACTGGGTGACGAAGCACCGATGATTGGCGGTATGACCTGGGGTCAACACGACTTCTATCGTCGTGATGGTATCTCTCGTCACCAAGACGACTACCTATGCGCTTGGGTAGACGAAGAAGCCTGTGCAATGTTCACTGAAAGAATGCAAACCACGGTAGATGATACGCGCGAGAGTGATTGGTATCAGTGGGATGTAATGTGGCGTGGTTTTATCGAGGAAGCGGGTGCAGATATGGACTTCTACGCTGTACATATCTACGACTGGCCAAGCGTGGAAGCAAACGGACAAGCGGGTACGGTTCGCCGTGGTGGTCATGTACAAGCAATGTTAGACATGATGGAATGGTCTGACGTTAACCTTGGTGGTTTACAAAACCGCAAGCCAATTGTTATGTCTGAGTACGGCGCTGTACAAGGTGCTTGGGACGAACTTCCTCACGAAGAACGCTACGACATCGAGAACTTAAAAGCCTTTAACGGCATGTTAATGCAGTTCTTACAACGTCCAGACTACGTGATTAAGTCTATGCCGTTTACGCCAGCTAAACCATTGTGGGGCTACAAGCCTGCGGGTTGTGGTTACGATGCAACAGTTAACTGTACTGCACCTTACCACTACTCAATGATGATGGAGTCAGAGTTAAACAACGGTGATTGGCAGTGGTCTTCTTACATTAAGTTCTTTGAACTTTGGGCAGACGTAGATGGAACACGTGTTGACGCTCACTCAAGCGATCCTGATGTTCAAGTTAATGCTTATGTAGACGGAAAAGAGTTGTTTGTAATCATCAACAACCTAGAAGATTACGACACTACCGTTAAGCTAAACGTTGCAGGTTTAACTGGCTTAAATGTTAGCAATGTTGAACTACGTCAAATGTACTTTGACGGTGTAGAGCATACCAAGCTTGAACGCCGCCATAAGAAACAGCTTCCTTCTAGCCTAACCTTAGCAGCAGATGGAACCGCAGTTCTACGCTACACCTTAAGTAACAACGTTGCCGTTAACCAAAAAGTAACTGAGCACAAATACTTTGGCGAAAGTGTTAGTGGCGGCTCGGTACCACATCGCATAAGTGTAAATGGTGGTGCTAAAACCGTTAAGGTTAACAACCTTGTAGTACCTAATGGCGCTGCAGAAGCAATGCTACGTTTAACTGTAGCCTTGTTCCCAGACCAAGACGATAAAGAAGGCGGATTGCTTACTATTAACTCACTAACGGTTAATGGTAACAACGTAACTACACCTATCGATTGGCGCGGCCCAGCTAAGTACTCTTCAGACCGTTACTTTGCAACGTTAGAAATTCCTGTACCGGTAGAGTACCTCTCTACCAACAACACCG
The DNA here is from genome assembly GCF_019649015.1 of Agarivorans litoreus. Lineage (NCBI taxonomy): Bacteria > Pseudomonadati > Pseudomonadota > Gammaproteobacteria > Alteromonadales > Alteromonadaceae > Agarivorans > Agarivorans litoreus. Next base: position 168,447 of record NZ_BLPI01000001.1, read on the forward strand.
TAGATGTTGACTTCAAACATAACGGTGAGCTAACGGTTGCCAGCATTGTGGTTTGGGACTTCTCCGCCCCGCCACAACGCTAATGCCTTAGCAAGTTCTTGGCCCTAGCACCAAGACCATAAGCAAAAGCGCCACCTTCCCTGAGTAGCGCTTTTTTTAATTGGTTACCTAGTGAGAACAACTACATCAAATGATGGTTGGTACCTAATTCAGTCGCAACGCAGCGAAAAGTGTGTTGATTTAAACAATGGCTCAATGCCCGATGGAGCAACGGTTCATCAGTGGACGTGCATGCCCAATAATCAGAATCAACATTGGAAGATTAACCCCAATGCAACAATAATTTTGAGTTAATCGCAAGGAAAGTAACAAATGCCTAGACGCAGAGGGCAAATCAACGTTTAACGGAACTCGTTTATTACTATGGGCTTGTTACAGCGGCGACAATCAACTGTTCACTTTTAAGTAGGTACTAAACGCGTAATTCGAGAGATTTTTACAACTACTTTAATCAGCTTTATGGTAGGCAGATATAATCGTTGTATTTGCTACAGAGCCAACAAAACTTTGCTATTTAGTAAGCCACAAATATGTAATACAAATTCGCTAGTTTGATGTAAAATCTAGTTTTATCTTAGTAGTATTCAAGATGCCTCGCTTATCACCCGTTACACTGCTCACGCTGTTAGGCGTGTTTTTGGTGGCCCTTAATTTAAGAGCACCGTTCACCAGCCTAGCCCCAGTGCTAGAGCAAATTATGGAAAGCCTTTCACTGTCTGCTGCTCAGGCAGGATTCGTGACTGCGCTTCCGTTAATTTCCTTAGCGGTGTTTTCATCCTTAGCGCCTAAACTGGCACAAAACCTTGGCTTAGAAAAAGCTTTGGTAATTTCGCTTTTTTGCGTGGCGTTTGGTGTCGCGGTTCGCTCAATGGGTTTAGTTTCGCCTTTATATTTGGGCACCGTAGTAATGGGCGCAGGCATCGCTTTTGGTAATGTATTATTGCCAGCGGTAGTTAAAAAGCTCTTCCCAGAACGCATTTCTGAGGTTTCATCGCTGTACATTTTTGTAATGGGTGTAGGTTCAACCTTAGCAGCTAGTGTGATGGTGCCCCTGTCGCAACAAGCGCCAGAACAGCTATTTGGTTGGCAATTTGCGCTAGCCTTTAACCTTATCTTTCCCTTAGCCGCCCTACTATTCTGGCTACCAAAACTTACAACAAAATCGAGACAGCAGCACCAAGCAGAGCAACATAGCGAATCAGTGTCCATCACTTCATTGCTGCGTTTACCAGTAGCTTGGTTTGTTACCTTAGCACTTGGCATTAACTCTTTTACCTTTTACGCCTTTGCCGGATGGCTGCCTAAAATACTGAACGATGTTGGCTACAGTGAATTAGATGCTGGTTACATATATGGATTTTTGCAGTTTTCTACCATGGTGCCAGGCCTAGTACTTATGCCCATTTTGGCCAAACTAAGAAACCATACCTTGCTTATAACACTGTGTGCATCTAGCGTAGTATTTAGTTTGCTGGGGATGATATTAGCGCCCAATTTAGCCATATTATGGGTAGGATTATTTGGCCTAAGCAACTGCGCTACGTTTATTGTAGCGCTAAGTTTTATTGGCCATAAAACAACAAATACTCAACAAGCAGCCGCGTTATCGGGCATGTCACAAAGCTTTGGTTATGCCTTGGCGGCAACTGGGCCTTCGCTTATAGGTTTTATCCATACCTCAACGGGGACTTGGAGCTTACCGCTCTTAATCATTGCTTTGTTTGGTGTGGCTTGTACGGTATTCTGCGCGCTAGCGGCAAAAGGTAAACGACTACACATCAAAAGAAACAGCTAGTTACCCCAAGCTTCGCTAAAGATTCAAACAGCTAGTATTGCGGTTACTAGCTGATTATCGTTACAACATAGCAACATCGGTTGCTAAGCTTATTTTCCACAAATCTGCTTATGTGGGAAGCTAGTCGTCTTCAACCGCTTTAAACTTCACAATTATTTCTGCCACTAGCTCTTCTGGAAACAAAGACTTCGACAAATACTGTCGACCGCCTGTTTTAGCCACCAAAATAATGCCAAGCTCTGTTTCAATTACCGTCTCTACATTGTCCCAAGCTAGGCTGGTTTTGGTGTATGGATTTTGTGTCTCTATGCCTTCATTGTTAATGCTAAGTTTTATCTCACTATTAGCGCTGCGCCCCCACATTTGTCGGGTTAGCCACCACGCTCGTTTAAAGCGAATATGAATTAACTCTAATACCGCTAAACCAATTAGCATGCTACCCGCTACTTTGGGCTGCTCGGTAAACATCAACAGTGCTAAGCCTACTAATAGCAATAAGGCAGGAAACCACTTCTTTATAGCGGACTTCTTTTCAAAGGGCGATGTTTGATCAAAACATTCGGCGAGGTATTGGCGTGACAGCGTAAACTGCGTTTTAAAAGCTTGCATAACAACACTTAATAATTGGGAGGAGGAATAACACCAAGGCGACTATAGGCCTATCAGGTGTTGGCTTATCAAAATAGCCTAGCTAAAAATCAACTTGAGCATTTTACTTAAGTTAACTGTAAAGCTGTAGTAAAAGCTTAGTTTTCGAGTGCTGCGAATAGCGCTTGTACATCGCTGACAGCAACCGGCCTAACTACTCGTGCCACTTCCTTACCCGACTCAAGCAATATAAGTGTTGGCCAAAGCTTAACCTTAAATGCTCGTCCTAAGCGCTTACCTTTGCCGTCAAACACCTTAATGTGTGGCAAATTTTTAGAAGATAACACCGACTCAACCGCACTGGCAGCAGCTTTACAATGGCCACACCAAGGCGCACCAAACTCTAATACTGCATATCCACTTAATGCTGCTAAATCCTCGCTGCTAGGCGCTTCTTCTTGGTACTCTGGGTTAAAACCCATCGTGCTTGCTTTCATCGTTGTTCCTCCAAATCGCCTAAGCTTACTCACTAGTTTAAGCTCATATAACCACGTAAAAATCTACATTACATCAACACTAAAGCATAAATAGATAAGCCGCGCTCATTACACAGCACATAGAAAGGCAAACCTTTGCATATCTTTACATTAGTTTACCTAAACAGAAACCTAAACAACGTAAAATAGCTATTCATTTTTAAGCTCGATGGACTCCCATGTACTTACGTTATGTTTTACCGCCAGTTCTCATTATTTGCATGATCGCTCTAATAGTGATCAATCAGCAGTCTACAAATGGCAATCCAGCGCGTAGCCTTGCCCCCACTTTGGTAACAACAGAGCAAGTGCAACAACATAGCCTAGCTCAAAACCTGAGCTTAATTGGCACCCTAGATGCCGAACAGTCGGTGGCTATTGCTGCAGAAGTCAGCGGCAAGATTAATCAAATCAATGTGCGCTCTAATCAACGAGTTCAGGCAGGCGACGTGTTAGTTAAGCTAAACGACTTAAAAGCCAGTGCAGCATTGGCCGAAGCAAGAGCCTACTTGGCCGACGAGCAACGCAAACTGTATGAATTTGAACAACTGTTAAAACGTAAGGCTGTTTCGCAAACCAGTTTTGACGCGCAACTGGCCAGCGTAACTATTGCTAAAGCACGATTACAGTCAGCGCAATCAGAGTTTGATGATCACACCCTTACTGCGCCTTTTACTGGGGTTACTGGTTTAATCAACATCAGTAACGGTGAACTGATTAACGCAAATCAATCGCTACTCAGCTTAGACAACCTATCAAGCCTGCAACTCGACCTAAATGTGCCCGACCAATATTTGTCTCTATTATCTAAAGGCATGCCTATACAAGCCACAACCCCCGCTTGGCCGCAGCAGATCTTTGAAGGCACCATCGACGCCATAGACCCGCGAGTAGACAGCAATACCCTTAACCTCACTGTGCGAGTTAACTTCGACAACACCAGTAAACAATTAAAACCGGGCATGATGATGCGCGCTAAGCTCACCCTGCCTGCAGCCACTCAAGCAATGATCCCAGTGCAGGCTATTGAATACTCTGGCACCAAAAGATTTGTATATGTGGTTGGAGAAAATAATATTGCTCATCGCACCGAAGTTCAGCTAGGTGCACGTATTAATAACTACGTACTAATCGACCAAGGTTTAGCATTAAACGACAATATCGTAGTACAAGGCCTGGTGAATATTCGCGACGGCGCTCGGATTAAACAAGTTGACACCAAAGTCGCTAAATCTAAACAACTCGCCGATGAAAAAGCCACTCAGGAGCCAATTTAATGCTGCTGTCTGACATTTCGGTAAAACGCCCTGTTGTTGCCATTGTATTAAGCTTGTTGCTGTGTGTTTTTGGTATTGCTTCGTTTAGCCAATTGGCTGTGCGAGAAATGCCAGATGTAGAAAACCCAGTGGTTACCATTAGCACCCGCTACGAAGGCGTGTCTGCCACCATTATCGACAGCCAAATAACCTCGGTAATTGAAGACCAATTATCGGGCATTAGTGGTATTGATCAAATTGATTCCGTGTCTCGAAATGGTATGTCGCGAGTAACCGTAACCTTTTTACTCGGGTGGCCCATAACCTAAGGTGTGAGCGATGTGCGTGACGCAGTGGAGCGAGCGAAGCGTAGTTTGCCCGATGATATTACTGATCCAGTGGTGTCTAAAGATAACGGCAGCGGCGAAGCCTCTATCTATATCAACCTAAACTCCAATAAGATGGATCGCACCGAGCTAACCGACTACGCAGAGCGCGTATTGGTAGATCGTTTTAATCTTATTAGCGGAGTAAGCTCGGTAGAACTGACCGGTGCATTGTACAAAGTAATGTATGTAAAACTCGACCCCACCTTAATGGCCGGTCGATAAGTTACTCCTAGCGACATTGTTACTGCATTAAAAAGTGAAAACCTCGAATTGCCCGGCGGTGAAATAAGAAACGATACCACGGTAATGTCGGTACGCACCGAGCGACTCTATGCCGAGCCTGAAGATTTTGACTACCTGCGAATTCGAACCAGTGAAGACGGCACTCACGTTTATCTAAAAGATGTGGCCAACGTATTTGTTGGTGCCAAGAACGAAAACTCAACCTTTAAAAGTGATGGCATCTTAAACCTAAGCCTAGGCATTGTTACGCAATTAGATGCTAACCCTCTTAATGTAGCCACTATGGTTGCAAACGAGGTTGAGCGTTTACAACGTTTCGTACCCGAGGGCACCGAGTTAAAAGTAGATTACGATGCCACGGTATTTATCGACCAAGCCATCGACGAGGTTTACCAAACCTTAATGATCACCGGTGGCCTAGTAGTGTTAGTGCTATATATTTTCCTAGGCCAAGCGCGAGTAACCATTATTCCTGCGATTACCGTACCGGTATCGCTAATTGCCACCTTTATCGCCGCACAAAGCTTCGGCTTTTCCATCAACCTAATTACTTTAATGGCGCTTATTCTTGCTATTGGTTTAGTGGTGGATGATGCAATTGTGGTAGTAGAAAATATTTACCACCACATCGAGCAAGGCACCCCGCCCTTGTTGGCAGCTTATCGCGGTACCCGTGAAGTTGGTTTTGCCGTTATTGCAACCACTTTGGTTTTAGTTATGGTGTTTTTGCCCATTGCCTACATGGACGGCATGGTAGGTAAGATGTTTACCGAGTTTTCGGTATTGTTATCGGTAGCCGTTATTTTCTCCTCGTTTATTGCACTAACTCTTACCCCTGTGCTCAGCAGTAAACTGTTGCGTCACAATGCTAAACCTAGTCGTATAAGCAAAATGATGGACGCAGCGTTCGCAAAATTGATCCCTGCTTATCAAACTCTGCTAAACAAAATTATTGCTACTCGCACAGCTGGGCCTACCGCCATTGTATTATGTGTGCTGGGCAGTGTTGCGTTTATGCAAGCTATCCCTTCGCAACTAGCGCCGGTTGAAGACAGAGGTGTGGTATTCATCATGATCAAGGGTGCCGAAGGTACTAGCTACGACCGTATGACCACCAACATGGACCAAGTAGAGCAGCAAATTATGCCCTTGGTTGGCAATGGCGTGATTAAGTCATTCAACATGCAAACGCCAGCCTTTGGTGGCCGCGCTGGCGACAACACCGCCTTTATCATTGTTCAACTAGAAGACTGGGCAGAACGCGAACAAAACGCTGGCGACGTGGTTAACCTGCTGCGTAAAACACTGTCTAACATCGCCGACATTTCTATTCGACCTATGCAGCCAGGTTTTAGAGGAAAATCAAACGATCCTATTCAGTTTGTATTGGCGGGTTCAAGCTTTGAGGAGCTAAACCATTGGGGCCAAGTAGTTATGCAAGCCGCCGAAGCACATCCTGCGATTAGTACGGTAGATATTAACTATTCTGAAAAAACCCCAGAGCTTATTGTAAAAATTGACCGCCAACGCGCCGCCGAGTTAGGCGTAAGTGTGAGCGACATTTCCGACACATTAGAGGTAATGTTAGGAGGTCGCAGCGAAACAACCTTTGTAGACAGAGGCGAAGAGTACGACGTTTACCTGCGCGGAGGCGAAGAAGGCTTTAACAGCGCCAGCGATTTAAGCAAAATTTACCTACGTGCAGCAAACGGTAGTTTGGTAACGCTAGATAGCGTAACCCAACTAGAAGAAATAGCCTCTGCCAGCCGACTAAGCCGCTTAGACAAACAGCGAGCGGTGACTGTTTCGGGTACGCTTAATCAAGGCCACACTCTGGGCGAAGCACTAGACTACCTAGAACAGTTCGCCATTGAGCAGCTGCCTAGCGACATTTCCATTGCCTACAGTGGAGAATCCAAAGACTATAAAGAAAATCAAAGCAGTACCTTTATTATTTTCTGCTTAGCCATATTAGTTGCCTATTTAGTGCTTGCCGCCCAATTTGAAAGCTTTATCAACCCAATGGTGGTAATGCTTACCGTACCGATGGGAATATTTGGTGGCCTAGCAGGCATGTATTTAATGGGCGAAAGCCTCAATATTTACAGCCAAATAGCCATGATCATGCTTATTGGTATGGTAACCAAAAATGGCATTCTCATTGTTGAGTACGCCAACCAACTTCGTGACCGAGGTATTGAGTTTAACCAAGCAATTGTGCAAGCAGCATCAAGGCGCTTACGCCCAATTACCATGACAGCCTTTACCACGGTAGCTGGTGCAATCCCCTTAATTGTCTCTACTGGAGCGGGAGCAGAAAGCCGTATCTCAGTAGGTACAGTGGTATTGTTCGGAATGGCCTTTGCCTCGATTGTAAGCTTACTGGTGATACCGGCAATGTATCAGCTATTAGCACGCTCAACCCACTCTCCAGGCCATGTTGGCGAGCAACTTAATCAGCAAATCGCTGCCGACAAACAAGCCACTAAGGTTTAAGGTTTAAGCCCTAAAGACTAACAGGCCAAAGCAAACTTGCTTTGGCCTGTTAGTCGACAGCAGTTAGTCTATCTAAAGCAATATCATGCTTTACAGGGTGATCTATGCACCAAATATCATGATTATTTTGCCCAATTTAAAAGGTTAATCTTCAGGATCAAAATCATCGTCTTCAGCTTGCTTAGTTACCGCTTCCTTGAGGTCACCTATAGTGCCATGCTTACGCATAGCATCGGGCAGACCTACAGGCTCTTTTATAATATCGGGAAGCGGAGAAACATAAGTAAAGCCCTGTGTACGTTTGTCAAAGTCTGCCTTCATATCTTCACGTAACGCTTCATCAGTCAGAATATCAGCACCAGTAAGCGCTAACACTTGAGCAGCTGTCATAGCGGCCTTATAACCAATACTCGTTCCATGAGAGGCGGTGGCCATCCAAGTATGAACACTAATACCTTCGGGTATGCTCGGCATAACAACCCCCATGGTTGGTACAATCCAACTAATATCACCCACATCTGTGCTCCCACCCACTTTGGGCTCGTTGGGAAGAGGAAGGACCGATGTTGTCATACCGGTGGGTGTAACGCCCGCTACAGTCTGAATCGCTTTTGCAAAGTCTTGCTCTTCCTTTGTGAATTTTGGAACACCAACCAATTCAAAGTGCTTTTGCACTCTTTCAGCCATCGGTGTATTTGGTAACAAGTCATACATACCGTAATAATCCACCGCTAATGCTTTGGTTTGGGTCATAAGAGCTGCCCCCTCTGCCATTTCCTTAATCCAAGCTACTCCAGCATCAACATCGGCACGGGATGCCTCACGGAAAGTCAATTTAACTGATGCCTTTTCTGGAACAATATTAGGCGAGATTCCTCCATTTGTTATCACATAGTGTATCCGAGCCGTTGGTTTAACATGCTCGCGCATGCTATTCACACCATGAAGAAAAAGTTCAACAGCATCCAAGGCACTGCGCCCCAACCAAGGACTTTGTCCTGCATGTGCAGTTACACCGGTGAACTCTATATACATCTGGCTTTGGGCTGTAGTCGCGATGTTCGCAACCATGGCAACGTCCAGCGGGTGTGAGTGCAACATAGCGTCAAGATCATTGAAAACGCCTTCGCGAGCCATATAAACTTTTGCCCCCTCGGTTTCCTCAGCCGCCCCGCCATAAACACGCAAAGTCCCCTTAATCCCTTTCTCCTGCATGATATTTTTTAACGACAAGGCTGCACCAAGAGCACTTGCACCTATCAGATTATGACCACAAGCATGCCCTGCGGTAATACCATCATTTCGCGGTTGTTTCATTGCTACGGGTTGGTTCCCTAACCCCGGAAGTGCATCGTACTCCATCATGATTCCCAACTTCGGCTCCCCGGAGCCGTACTCGGCTATGAATGCTGTGGGTACGTTTCCTGTACCTTCACTTGTGATCTTAAAACCGTGTTTTTCCAGCTCACTTTTCAAGTAAGCTGAAGAACTCTCTTCAAACAATGAAATCTCGGACAGATCCCAAAGTTTTTGAGCCGCTTTTTCTATCGTCGGTTTCATCTCCTCAACAGCTTCTAGCACCTGTTCAGATGGTAGCGCAGCCATCGCCGAGTTAGCCAACAGTGCACATAGTGCATGTCCCAATAGTAAAGTAGATCGTATTTTCATGGTTTATCCTTCCTTCACTTCGATGTGAAACGCCCTGTGCGGAGCCGCATGCAGGGTGTTGTGGGGGCTGGAGGCTAGATACCTCCGGCTGCCCGATTACATGTTTTACTCAATTAATGGTACCCAGCTACCGGAAACTAGCGTTTCTAGTTTGCCCCATTGTGGATTACCAGTGTTTCTACCAACCACTCTTACAGGATTAATTCTATCGTGTTGGCAGAACTCCATTGGGTCAGAAATCTCTTGCCAATCACTGGCTTTAACTCCGTAATCTTCTTCCGCTATTTCATAGACAATTTCAGCTGTATCTTGCAGATAGTCAGCTGTAGCTGATGAATCAACTTCCTTGTTGTACTCGAAGAGATAAACGCCATCTTCACACTCGTAGAGCATAATACGTTTCACTTCTTCGTTGCCTGATACTTTTGCAATTTTTCTCATACTGGTGACATGTAACGCCTCAATCAGCCGGCGCGTTAGCAGTCGGCTGGATTGAATTGTTATGACTTGATTCGGAATTAAACTCAATTTTCTCAGGAACCATCGCGAACTTATTATGCGATAGTTTCATAATGTATATATCTATATTTTTTGCTCGTGCAATCTCAATAATCTGTTTTCTATTTTCATCGGATATCTTTGAGCCTAAATACAAAGCCTTTGGCTTTGGAGCTGCATAATTTAATGATGGATCGGAAGGGCTAAACGGTAAAATCAACCTCCATTCATGCTCATAACTCCAATCTTTGGCTTTGTGAATAGAGGCAATAATGCCAAATAAATTATTGAACCCACCAGATTCTTTCTGCTCATTAAAGAATGCTGTTGCATCGAATAAATTATCGTCATATAAAACCGGCCAAATACATCTTGAGCGTATATCTGAAATTCCAAGCTCAGGAAAATCATACTCCATTACGAATCCTGTATGGTTTTCACTATAGTGAGACCACATTAACATTGAATCTACACGCTCACTAAATGAACATATTTTATACCCTTGCTTTATAGCGTCATTAAAGCGTTCATTCATTTCAATAATTTGATTGGCCGTAAATTCATTTAACACCTCATAAAGCTTCTCTGCCATATCTGGTTCTATAGATGTATCTGTATGATTAGCAGCTATATCTATGAGTGATTTTAGAGGGTTAGTAGATGTAGTTACTCGATCTATGTCTTTCTGGTTGAATATGCTTTCATCAGATTCATTTATAGAGTTCTGGCTAAAATCAAAACATAGTGAAGAATCATAAGGGTCATTGAAGTCTGCTGCGTTGGAGCACCAAACAGTATCCTCCATCAGATTGTTTAGGGCGAAATCGTTTACTGCCCTGTATTTGTATAGCTTATTAGGGATATATTTTTGCTTTAGCTCTATTGCAGCATTTACATCCAAATCTTGTTGTCGATGACTAAAAAATAACTTTTTAAGATCCACTATCCAATCTGAATTCATTGCTCACCTATAGAGTCATAACGCCGTGCACAACTGCGAAGGCACTTGGCGATTTTTGTGCGTGTTTTTGCACAAAAAGTGCCGAGTGCCTGAGTCGGTTGCTGCACTTTGTTAAGGTGCTGGAACTTGACGACCCACAGGGTTGTGCTTTTTAAAATTTCTAATGTAACCGCTAAATCGAACCATTGTTGCCCAGCTTTAAAAAGCCGTAACAAAAGCAACCGTAAATAATAAATTTAGCACCAAACTTGATAGAGCCGTATTTGAAGTGGCTTTATACCTAACCGCAGCAAGGAAACCACAAAACAAACGACTACAAAATAACTTACCCAAACCGAAAGCGCTGCGCTACTGCTTTTAACGTGAAAGAGCATGATGCTACTGACACAACAAACGACTGATACTTTTTAACGAGCCTAAGAACTAAACCGCAGCGAATTGGCCGAAAATGCTAAAAAATGATTGAGATAAAAAATTACCCCACAAACCGCTGCGCCACGAAACCAAACGACCAATTATTACTTTCAGACTCAACGAAGCCGACCAGCCGATAGCACTTTAACGCCAATGCACAGCGGCGAGGTACGAGTCCAAGGCCCACCCGAGCTTGCGAGGGAGTCTTTGGGCCTGCGCTGCTGCTAATTGTTATGGCAACGCACTTTGTGATGGATTGATATTGCTTTAACCACCACGAAAAGTGTTGCCCAGATTGCCAGTAAAATACCCACTGACAGCTAATTTAACGAGCCACTTTAAAAGTGGCAACCAATATTACCGCAGCCTTTGCCGCGATACTTAAACCTGCGAAATTGTTGCAGATTTAAAGCAGCATAAAACCAGCAGCTTTGATAAAACTAAAACAATTTTGCTAGTTTGTGGCTGCAACTGAAAGCACTTAACTAAACGAACTACCTTACTTAGCAGACCACATTTTTTAACTTACCGGAATAATGGCTGCGCCCCATTCCGATTAAAATCAAAAGGCCATAACATCTTATTAAAAGGAAAAATTCCTTGTTTAAACAAGGAATTTTTCCTTTTATCACACATTTATTGCAATGAAGATTATCACTAAAACCTATTCAATTCAGCAAACTAGCCAACACATTGATAAAAAACTCATGGCGAAAGTATGCAAGCAGTTGGGGAAAGAAGGAAAGTAAAAAGCACTGGGTGAATAGCCAGTGCTTTTTTTGGTTGAGCGTTTTAACTACTGCTTATTACAAGCTAGCCATGTACGCTCGCCAGCCGCCAAATTCGCTAACATCTTTGGCCGTTGTCGTTGCGTAGCCTTCACAAATAAAGCTATTTACCCAGCTTCCATCGGCTAACTCAATTTTGCCTAAGCCTAGCGGGTGCGGAATGCCTTGCAGAAAGCTGCCTAGGTGTTGTTTAGGTAAGCGCCATACTTCTACCTCTATCGCAACGCCATGTTCTTCATCGCGAATCATACCGGGGCGCGCGGGCGGACCACCAGCTAAAGCATATAACTTGTAGGCGCTGGCGCTTTGGGTAGCGTTAACTAATTGCCCTGCTCGCTCGGTAAGCTGAAAATTAAGGGGCAAACCTGACAAGTGAGCACCACACACTGCCAGCTCCATGTAATCATCTTCAATGCTCGCTGGGGTTTGCGGTGCCGGTAAGGCTTGTTTGCTTGCACCTAGGTTAAAGCCATTATCTTGTTGGACAAGCGCAGCCATGCTAAGGATCTTTCTATCACAATATGCATCACTAAACAGGGTAATGCCAAAGCTTTGAGTATTACCTTGCTGGTTTTGATAAAAGCCTGCTGGTACCGATATCGCGCTGTAGTCCAGCAAGTTCATGAAGTTGGTGTAGTAGCCCATATTGGAGTTAAGTTGAATGGGATCTTCTTGTAATTGGGCAATGCTATAACTACTGCCCGCTGTTGGGGTAACAATTGCGTCTACTTGTTTAACTAGCTTGTCACAGACCACTTTATAGGCTTGCAGTTGATAAAAGGCCTTAAAGGCGTCTACCGCATTATGTTTGGTAGCGCCGCCAATAATGGTTTGAATAACCGGTAAACATTGGCTTGGATCTTTTTCAAAAAACTCTTGAATAGCGGCATAGCGCTCGGCCACCCATGGACCTTCATAAAGCAATTTAGCGGCTGCTAGGAATGGTTCAAAATCAATCTCTACTAACTCTGCGCCTAAACGCTGTAGCTGTTTGAGGCTTTGCCCAAACAACTTTTCTGTTTCTGGGTTATCGAAGAACGAAAGGTTGCTTGCTTTGGGTACACCTATTTTGAGTGAAGTTAACTCCTGCAAAGGCTGATAGTACTGGCTTTGATTAGCTTTTTGGTTTGGCCTTGCGTAGCAATCATCGGCGTCGTACTGGCCAGCTACGTCCAGCAGCAAGTTTAAATCATCACTGGTATGGGCAAACAAGGTGACACAATCTAGGCTTTTACAAGCAGGCACTACGCCGCTGCAACTAAGCAAACCTTTGGTGGCTTTTAAGCCAAGAATATTATTAAGCGCTGCCGGCACCCGACCAGAGCCTGCGGTATCAGTACCCAAAGAGAAACACACTTGGCCCAAAGCAACACTTACCGCACTGCCTGAGCTAGAGCCACCAGAAATCATGCTTGGATCAAAACTGTTTTTTACTGCTCCCCAAGGGCTGCGAGTACCCACTAAACCGGTAGCAAATTGGTCTAAGTTGGTTTTTCCCAAAGGCACTGCGCCAGCTGCAATAAGTTGTTTCACCACAAAGGCGCTGTCACTGGGTTGGTAGCTGTATTCCTTACAGCCTGCGGTAGTTGGCAAGGCTGCTAAATCAATATTATCTTTAATCGCAAATGGCACGCCATATAAAGGTAGCTCGGCAATATCTTGCTGCTCTAGCGCGGCCAAATAGTCGGCTAATTGTTGCTCACTTATGGTAGATATCCAGCAGTTGTTAATATCGCTTTTCACTGCTGCTAACTGCTGCTCTAAATATTGCTTAGCGCTAAACTGTTTGCTTAGATAAGCTTCGCGCAACTGCGAAATAGTGTAGGTAGTTGTTGTCATGTTATTCGGTCTCCATAACCATTAGGCGCTGCCCTGCGTGAACTTGGGAACCTTGAATTTGGTTCAACTGTTTTATTACTCCGTTTGAAGGCGCAGTCACTTCTAGCTCCATTTTCATTGCTTCTAACACTGCCACCACCTGCCCAGATTTAACGCTTTGCCCCGGCTCTACCATTACTTGCCAAAGGTTGCCGGCTACGTGGCTTTCTATCGCCAGTTCTGAGTCTGCTAAAGCATCTTCGGTAGCGCTTTGTTGGCTTTGTTCTTCTACCGAGAAGTGAGCTTGGCCGCTTTCTTCCCAGCGTTGGCGCTCTGCTTCAAAGGCTTGTTGTTGCTTAAGCTTAAAAGTTTGAATGCTCTCTTGTTGCTCGTCTAACAGTGCTTGATAGCCTTTTAAGCTGAACTCGGTTTGCTCAATTTTTAGAGGGTAATCTCCACGTGGGAAATCTTTGCGAATTTGCTTAAGCTCATCCGCACTCACTGGGTAAAATTTAATTTGATCAAAAAAGCGCAATAACCAAGGTTTAGTAAATTCAGTAGTGCTGCGATAGCGATTCCACATCTGCAAAGTGCGGCCAACAAACTGATAACCACCCGGCCCTTCCATGCCATAAACACATAAATAAGCGCCGCCAATGCCAACAGCATTCTCTGGTGTCCAAGTACGTGCAGGGTTGTATTTAGTGGTGACTAAACGATGGCGAGGATCGATAGGTGTAGCAACCGGTGCGCCTAAGTACACATCGCCTAAGCCCATCACTAAGTAATTAGCGTTAAACACTATGTCTTTCACTTGTTCAACGGTGTCTAGGCCGTTAATGCGGCGAATAAACTCGATGTTATCGGGGCACCATGGCGCATCTTTGCGCACAACGTCGTTATACTTTTGAATGGCTAAACGAGTGGCTTCGTCGTCCCAAGATAACGGTAGATGCACGACTCGTGCTGGCACACTAAGTTGGTCAATATCACCAAGGCTTGCTTCTGCTTGCTCTAGTATTGCCAATAAACGCTCTAGCGGTAGCTCTAGGTTGTTGTAGTGAACCTGCAGTGAACGAATACCCGGCGTAAGCTCTTCAATGCCTGCAATATTTTGCGTTTGCAAGTTAAGCATTAAGGCATGCACTCTAAAGCGCAGCGCAATGTCTAAACGCTGCGGACCATACTCAATTAACAAATAGTCTTCACCCGCTGGGCGATATACCACCTTTTCGCCATAAACATCACTGGCTAAAGTTTTTACAATTGGCGTGGTAATGGGCGCAGCGCTAATTTCGCTATTGTAGGCGTTGCCTTGCGCTAAGCTTGCTAATTGCTCTCGCTCTGCCTGCTCTGCTTGCTTAATGCTTACTGGAATAAAGTTAATTTCATCGCCCGCTTTAAGCTGTCCCATTTTCCATAGGTCGGCTTTAATAATGGTTGCCGGGCAAACAAAGCCGCCTAAGCTTGGGCCATCTGGGCCAAGGATCACTGGCATATCGCCAGTAAAATCGATACTGCCTACAGCGTAAGCGTTATCGTGAATGTTAGATGGGTGCAAACCCGCTTCGCCGCCATCACTTCGCGCCCACTCAGGCTTTGGCCCAATAAGGCGCACGCCGGTTCGGCTAGAATTGAAATGCACTTTCCAAGTTGCTGCAAAAAACTGTTCAATGTCTTGGTCGGTAAAAAAGTCTGGCGCACCATGCGGGCCGTAAATAACGTGAATATTCCACTGTTGAGTAATTTGCGGCTTATGCTGTAACTCTCGGCCTAGCAGGAAATCGTCAATGGCTTTGACTTGTTTTGCCTCTGGCAGTTGCAATACATCTCCTGTACGCAGCGCACGCCCAGCGTGGCCACCAAACTGACCTAAAGTGAAGGTAGATTTACTGCCTAAATACTCAGGACATTGAATGCCGCCACCTACCGCTAAATAGGCGCGAGCACCAGCATCGCTCACTTTGCCTAATGCTAAGCTTTGGCCAGCGCTTACTTTAAATACTTGCCACATCGCGCGGCTTTGGCCATCTAAGCTAATCTCTATATCTGCGCCACCCACTGCTACCAAGCTGTCTTGATTAAACTTTAGCGTTGGCCCTTGCAGGGTAATCTCTAAACCAGCGGCATCACTTGGATTACCTAATAACTGATTAAGTAACTGAAAGCTTTGTGCATCCATAGGCCCAGAAGGAGGAACGCCAATATCCCAGTAGCCCTTTCGTGCCGGGTAATCTTGAATAGTAGTTTGTGTGCCAGCGCTTAGTACATCCATAGTGCTTGGGCGGTAAGCAAAACTGTTTAAGCTTGAAGTAAGCAAGGTGCCTTGCTCTAAGGCAGGTAAAGTTAGCAACTGTTTAAGGTAAGCTAAGTTGTGCTCGATACCATACACTTGGCAAGCCTGTAACGCCTTGGCTAAACCGGCGATGGCAGAGTCTCTATCTGCTGCGTGGTATTGCACTTTAGCCAGCATCGGGTCGAAAAACGGAGAGACTTCTACCCCACTTTCTATCCAATGGTCGATGCGTAGTTGCTCAGCTGTTGGCAAACCCAGTTCTGCTTTAGTTGGCCATGCAACATGGCTAAGTAAACCCGCGTTTGGTTGGAAATCTTTGTTAGGATCTTCTGCATATAAACGGACTTGAATAGCGTGACCAGAGGCCTGTAAATTGCTGGCTTTATCTGCCAATGAATAAGCTTGTTTAACAAATTGCGCATAACCCAGCTCTACCATCCATTGCACTAAATCGACGCCAAACACCATCTCGGTTACGCCGTGTTCCACCTGTAAACGGGTATTCACTTCTAAAAAGTAAAAAGCTTGGCTTTGCTGATCAAATACAAACTCTACGGTGCCTGCACTGCGGTAATTAACACTTTCGGTAAGCTGCTTAGCGGTTTGTTGTAATTGCTGACGAATAACTGGGCTTAAGTTGGGTGCTGGGGTTTCTTCAATCACCTTTTGATTGCGGCGCTGCGCTGAACAATCACGCTCGCCTAAGGTTAATACCTCACCAGCACCGTTACCAAATACTTGTACTTCAATATGGCGAGCTTGGGTAATAAACTTCTCAAGAAATAAACCCGCATTACTAAAGTTGTTTTCGCTAAGGCGTTTTACGCTATCAAAGGCTTGGCTTAATTGCTCTGCGGTGTCGCAACGTTGCATACCAATACCGCCACCACCAGCAGTGCTCTTTAGCATAACCGGGTAACCCAGCTGTTCGGCGCAGATTAATGCTTGTTGTTGATCTTCTAATAGTCCGCTGCCCGGTAATAAAGGCACTTGTGCTTGTTCGGCTAATTCGCGAGCACAATGTTTAAGGCCAAAGGCATTCATCTGTTCTGCCGTGGGGCCTAAAAATACTAAACCTTGTTGCTCACAACGTTTGGCAAAGTCTTGGTTTTCACTTAAAAAACCATAACCAGGATGAATGGCTTGCGCGCCAGTTTGTTTGGCAATAGCAAATATTTTGTCGATGTTTAGGTAAGTTTGACTGGCTGAACCTTCACCCAAGCTATAAGCTTCGCTGGCTTGGCTAATGTGCAGGCTGTCTGCGTCGGCGTCGCTGTAAATAGCCACGCTGGCAATGTTCATTTTGTTAAGGGTTCGAATGATCCGGCAAGCTATCGCGCCACGGTTGGCTATCAATACTTTATCGAACATAGTGTCACCTGAGAGCTGCGGGTCGTCCCGGCTAATAACAAGGCGTGTTTAGGGTCGTCCCTAGCCTTAATCTAAAGAGTTATTACTTGTGCTTAAGCTGCATCCCAAATCAACATTTCTACTGGGGTTGGGTTGTAGCCATTACAAGGGTTGTTTAACTGCGGGCAGTTAGACATTAGAACAATCACGTCCATCTCGGCGCGCATTTCTACATATTTTCCAGCACCGCTAATGCCATCTTCAAAGGTTAAACCACCGGCTGCGGTAATTGGCACGTTCATAAAAAAGTTAATGTTGTGGGTAATATCGCGCTTGGTTAAGCCGTACTGTTCGTTCTCAGCTACCGCCAACAACCAACTATCGCGACAAGCGTGCATGCATTTTTTATCCAATGAATAACGCACTGTGTTACTTTCGGTGGCACAGGCGCCGCCTAAGGTATCGTGGCGACCACAGGTATCGGCAGTAATGGTGAGCATTACGCGACCTAAATTGGATAACAGCTTTGTGCCAGCGGTTAAGTAAACATTGCCTTGTTCACGAATGGTATCCATGGCGCTGTATCGCTCGCTGGGATCGGCTGCACTGTAAAACAAAGTGTCTGCTGCTTGGTTACCTTCTAAGTCTAAAATTCGCAGCGTTTGACCGGCTTTTAGCTCCCGCATGTAGTAGTCTCCAGCTGGAACCACTTCTCGCTGGCTGGCTTGTTCTGCTTGTAAATCACTTTCTTTGATCATGAATATTATTCCTTGTTTAGCGCTTACAACTAAGCTTCACAACAAGTGCTAGCTTGGCTAACACAACGGTAGCGTTCGGTATTTTCGAAGCCACGACCATTCTCTGGTCTAAAGTTTCGGCAGTAGTCGTCTTCGCTCACCGGATCAGCTTCCAGCATCGCAACTTCAACACCATGGTTGGGGTATTCACTAGCAGGGTTCATTGGATGTGGGCAAGTTGTCATCAGCACTAAAGTGTCCATTTCAAAACGCAGTTCGATAACATCTCCCGCTTTACTGGCGTTTTGCTCAAACTGTAAGTTGCCTTCTGCATCGGCGGCAACTTTACTAAATAGGTTAATGTTAGCTGCCATGTCACGCTTGCCTAAACCATATTTAGCTAATTCAACCAGCATGGCGTCGTAGCCATTTTGTAACCACAAATTACCTTGAGTTTGATAGCTACGCTCTCCCCATTTCTCGGCGACCTTTTGTTTGTTCGCTAAGCCTCCTACGCTGTCTATCCAGCCGGTATCGTCACGGGTAATCGAGCAGAACACCCGCCCCATATCGGAATACAAACAATTACCTTTGGTTAGTTTAAAGGTGTGCTGACATTTAAGGGTATCGGGCGCGTTATAACGCTCTAACAAATCCTTTGGGTTATAAAACAGTAGGCTCACGTTAGAAGCCCCTTCTGGGTTGGTAAAACGCAAGGTTTTACCTGCAGGTACAGTTACCGACCAATGCGCGGCACCGTTTATCACTTCTTGGTAAATAGGTTCTTGGGAAATAGTAGAGTTCATAGATTGTCCTTATTAGGCCACCGACTTATCAATAATCGGCTTCATCTCTTCACTAAAACGAGCAGCATCGCTGTCTTTGCTAATAGGAATATCGAAGGTGACTTGCGCGCCAAAGCGCTCGGGATGCTGCGCATCATGACGATGCTTGTCAAACACCCATAGGCGGTTGCCTAAGCTAAAACCTTCGGAGAGATCGTGGGTAATCATAAATATGGTAAGTTTGTGCTCTTGCCACAACTGATGAACTAGCTTGTGCATGTCTTTACGAATGCCGGGGTCAAGCGCGCCAAAAGGTTCGTCTAGTAACAATATCTTTGGCTTTTTCATCAAGGCTTGAGCAATTGCCAAGCGTTGCTGCATACCCCCAGACATCTCTGTTGGGTATTTATGCGCGGCTTCTGTTAAACCTACTTTGTCTAACATTGCCATTGCTTGGCTGTATGCCTGTTGTTTTGCTTTACCAAATAGACTCGCAAGCACTGGTGCTTTAGCAAATACATCACTTAGCATAACGTTTTGCACTGCTGTTAAGTGGGGAAACACCGAGTACTTTTGAAACACAATGCCACGCTCTGGCCCTGGTTCATTAGGTAAAGGTTCGCCATTTAACAAAAGCTTGCCACGGCTGGCAGTTTCGTTTCCTAATAGCAAATTTAGAAAGGTAGATTTGCCACAGCCAGATGCGCCTACAATGCTAACAAACTCGCCTTCTTCAACACTTAGGTTTAAGCGCTCTAGCACAACGTTGTCGCCGTACTCTTTCCAAACGTCTATGGCTTGAATGATTGGAGTGCTCATTATGCGTCTCCTTGTGTTTTGTGATACCAAGAAAAAGCATGCACCGACAACTTGCGCAGCAGCCAATCCATTACAAAGGCCAGCACACTAATCCACAGCACGTAAGGCAAAATTACGTCCATCGCTAAGTAACGGCGAATAAGGAAGATGCGATAACCCAAGCCCTCTGTGGCAGCAATTGCCTCAGCTGCAATCAAAAATAGCCAAGCACTGCCCAAAGTTAAACGAACCGCTTCGATTAGCTTTGGCAGAATTTGCGGAATAACGACCGCAATTATGGTTTGCCAGCTAGACGCACCTAAAGTTTGCGCTTTTAATATCTGTTCATTAGGCAGCGCATCGGTGCGCAGCTGCAGGTCTCTAATCATAATTGGGCAGATCCCAATGATGATCAGCATTACTTTAGATAACTCTCCCAAGCCAAACACAATGAACAAGATAGGCAAAATTGCCATGGGTGGAATGAGCGAGATGGCAGTAACCAATGGCGATAAAGGTGCACGTACAAATGGCACCATGCCATTAGCAACTCCCACCATTAAGGCCACTAAGGCGCTAATTCCTACCCCAAGCGCCAAGCGAGTTAAACTAGCAAGCGTATCTGCCAGCATTAAGTACTCGCCGCTGCGTTTGCTAGGCTCAAACGCCATGCGGTTAATTGCTTCCACAAAACTCGACATAGCAGGCAATAACTTATCGTTTGGATTGTCTGCTAAGCGCGCCTGTGATGCAGCCATGTATAAAGCAATTAGCAGCAAAAACGGTAGTAGGCCCAACATCAGCCGCACGAAGCGGCTAGGTTTTTTATTAATTATGCGAGTCATAGGCAGAGCCTTATAGTTTGCCTTCGGCAGCCATATCCATGTACTCGGCTGTAAAGCGAAGTTTTACGTTACTTGAATCGCCATAAACACCTGATGGAGTTTCGATACCGATAAAGCTAGCATCTGGTGCACCTTCACCTAACAAACCGTGATGGTGCGAAAACTCGGCTACTTTAGCCATGGTGCTTTTTAAAGTTGCGCTATTGGTAAAATCAACAGCTTCTTGAGGTTGGTAGAACATTTTAGTAGACGCTAATTGCGCATCATAACCGGCCAAATCGGTACCTGATGCTTCAGCCATAAATGCACGAGCTTTCATTGCTGCTTCATCATCACCTGACATCGTGGTCATAATCTCGTACCACGCGCCAGTTAAAGCTTTACCTAGCTTAGGATCTTGCTTAAGCGTATCGGTGTTCACTACTAGCAAGTCGATGATCTCACCTGGGATCTTAGATGAGTCGAACACCATGTTGGTATCTGGCATTGCCACAATTTCGCTTAGTAGCGGATTCCAAGTAGTAACAGCTGTTACATCTTTGGTAGTGAATGCAGCAACTAAATCGGCGTCGGAGGTGTTTTCAACTTTGATATCACGCTCTTTTAAGTCTACTGACTCTAAGGCGCGAGCTAACAAATAATGCGAAACACTTAACTCTACCAAGTTAACTTTTTCGCCTTTTATGTCAGCAAGGCTTTTATCACCTTTAAGTACTACACCGTCGTTACCATTTGAGAAGTCGCCAACAATTAACGCAGTTGAATCCACGCCACTGGCAGCAGGAATAGTTAGTGCGTCCATGTTGGTCATAACTGTGGCATCAAAGCCACCGGCGGTGTATTGGTTAATTGATTCGATGTAGTCGTTCACCTGCACAACTTCGATATTGATATCGTATTTGTCGGCCCACTTATCAACAATGCCTGAGGCTGCACCATAGTCCCACGGCATCCAACCAACATAGATAGTCCAAGCGAGTTTATAAGTAGGTTTATCGGCGGCTTGCGCAGATACAACACTAAGCGCACTTGCGCTAACGATGGTGGCTGCTACTGCCAGGGTACGGAGTGGAGATTTAATTAGGTTTATCATGGTCACCTCAATGTGGTTATGCACTTTAAAATAAAAACATGAGAGACGTATTTATTGTCATCTCCCGGGCTTTTATCCCTCCGTGTAACCTCTATGAGGTTGACAACTCTCGGTCCAGACACTGCATTGCAGCCGGAACCCTAGATGTCTATTGCAAATTTTAAGCGGCTCTTGATGAGGCAGAGCCATACATCTCTCATGTCGCAAAAAGTAAATTGCAATGGCTATGCCAAACTAGCATTACCCCATTTTAGGTACTTTGTACAAATAGATTGAGAATGCGGCGCACCATCTTGGCGCATAAAGATAATAGGCGCACCAAACTGGCAGAAGAAGCAGTAGATTGATAAACCCAGTTGTGAAAACCAAAAAAGCCAGTAGCAAGTGCTACTGGCTTTTTTGAATTGGTGCCCGGGGCCGGACTTGAACCGGCACGTCCTTTCAGACGAGGGATTTTAAATCCCTTGTGTCTACCAATTTCACCACCCGGGCAAAACTTTTCTTTGTAATGGAGGCGGGTCCCGGAGTCGAACCGAGGTCCACGGATTTGCAATCCGCTGCATAGCCACTCTGCCAACCCGCCAAACAGCGTTACAAATTTTGGAGCGGCACATCGGGTTCGAACCGATGACCTCAACCTTGGCAAGGTTGCGCTCTACCAACTGAGCTAGTGCCGCTTTATTCTTTATCACTATTTAGTGCAAGTGAGCTAACAACTAGGTTGCGCTACTCTATATACTCACACTGAGCTAGTGCCGCTTTATTCTTTATCACTATTTAGTGCAAGTAAGCTAACAACTAGGTTGCGCTACTCTTTATACTCACACTGAGCTAGTGCCGCTTTATTCTTTAAACAAATTGGTGCCCGGGGCCGGACTTGAACCGGCACGTCCTTTCAGACGAGGGATTTTAAATCCCTTGTGTCTACCAATTTCACCACCCGGGCGACACGTTTTGTTGTTAACTAGGAGCTAGCCCCTGAAAACGAGTTGTACTTTAACGTATTACAGAAATGAGTCAACGGATTTTTTAAGGGAGTTGATTCAAGTGCTTAAAAAGCGATCTAGGCGCTGCCTTTTCACACCATTCCTGTAATCACACCGCGAGATTCAGCAGCCTTTTCACACTACCAAAGTAAAACACATATCTATAAACAAATGATTTGATGCGCTGATTAATTGCAACAATGAGAGTAGCTGACAAGATGAGGAAAACTTGGGAAGCTTAAGATATAGAATAGATAGAAGAGTTGGTGCCCGGGGCCGGACTTGAACCGGCACGTCCTTTCAGACGAGGGATTTTAAATCCCTTGTGTCTACCAATTTCACCACCCGGGCGACACAAATTTTTAGTATGGAGGCGGGTCCCGGAGTCGAACCGAGGTCCACGGATTTGCAATCCGCTGCATAGCCACTCTGCCAACCCGCCATACTATGTGTGTTAAATTGGAGCGGCACATCGGGTTCGAACCGATGACCTCAACCTTGGCAAGGTTGCGCTCTACCAACTGAGCTAGTGCCGCTTCATACGCTTTACTTGCTAGTATGGAAAAATAGACAACAAGGTTGCGCTACTCTTGATACCCACACTGAGCTAGTGCTGCGTCTTGCGTATTACCTAAGTAATGCGCCTTTAACACTCCAGCGTTGCCGCTGAATGTGCTGTGCATTTTAGCGACCTAAATCTTTACGTCAACTGTCTTTTAATAAGTTTCTTACTGTTCGTTGGATTTTTAGGCTAAAGCTACGATTTATTAGGGTCTGTTGACCTTTGGTGTTGAAATTTTGTTCGAGATAAGCGGGCTTTAATCGCGGCGAGCACATAGAAGCCTAGTGGGCTAAGCAAGAAGTGCTTAACAAAGAGTAAAGTTCGCTTACCCGAACCCTTCGAGCAGCATTTCTTAGCCATTTACTCAGCGTTAGCGAGTGATTATTAAGCCCACTTAACTGCTCACTCACTGCCTTGCCTAAATGGCTAATAAATTGCTGCAAAAACCATCAGCAAAGATCAACAGACCCTAATCATTTTGCTTTAATTCTGGCCACGCCAGAATTAAATAACTCACCATTGACCACAGCGTAAGAACAGTTGCCACATAAAATAATACGTAACTGGCTTGCGTAACTAAAGGGTCTATTTGTGCGGTTAAGCCGGTGATAGCCGCCATTTGAGCAGCTGTTTTATATTTTCCTATCCAAGATACCGCAACGCTTGAACGCTTACCAAGTTCTGCCATCCACTCTCGTAGTGCAGAAATAATAATTTCGCGGGATATCATGATAACCGCCGGAACAGTAATCCAAAAAGTCTGATAATGCTCAACCAACAGCACTAAGGCCGCAACTACCATTGCCTTATCGGCCACTGGGTCGAGAAATGCACCAAAAGGTGTGGTTTGCCCTAGGCGTCGCGCTAAGTAACCATCTAAATAATCTGTAGCAGCCGCTAAGCCAAAGATAAATGCAGCGGCCAACATGCCCCACTCTACGGGAAGGTAAAAAGCTATTAAGAAAAACGGAATTAATACAATTCTAAACGCGGTTAGTATATTTGGAATATTTATCATTATTTTTCATTTATAAAACTACTGCCGCTATGTTGCCTAATCTTGCCTAGTGATGCAACGAATCATAAATTTTTTGCGCTAAAGTAGGGCTAATTCCGGGAACTTTTTTAATTTCGTCAACACTAGCGCTTTTGAGCTGCTGCATTCCACCTAAATGCGTTAGCAATGCTTGACGCCGTTTGGCCCCTACTCCATCAATATCTTCCAACACACTAGTCTTGCGCGCTTTGTCTCGGCGATTACGATGACCGGTTATCGCAAAGCGATGGCTTTCGTCTCGAATATGTTGAATAAGATGCAATGCAGCGGAATCACTGGGTAAGTGAATTTCTGTCATCGCTTTACCAATCAGCAGTGTCTCTAAGCCTGGTTTGCGGGTTGTGCCTTTAGCGACTCCCACCAATAGAGGCATAGGTTCTAGATTTAGCGGCTCAATGCTGGCAAAAGCTGCAGACAACTGCCCTTTGCCACCATCAATAAACAATACATCGGGGATCTTTTCCGCTAACTGGGCCTTTTGGTAACGACGAGTTAATGCCTGCGCCATTGCGGCATAGTCATCGCCACCGGTAATGCCGTCGATGTTAAAGCGACGATACTCAGATTTGTTTGGGCCTTGCCTGTCAAACACCACACATGAAGCCACCGTGCGCTCGCCTTGGGTATGGCTGATATCAAAACACTCCATACGTTTAATTGGCTGTTCTTGCTTAAGCAGTGCTTCAAGTTCGGTGACCCGATGGTGAATGGTGGCTTCTTGGTTTAGTTTGGTTAATAGCGCATTTTCTGCATTGGTATTTGCTAGCGCCACAAACCGCAGCTTCTCTCCACGTTTTGGTTGAGAAAGCTTCACTTTGCAATCGAGTTCACTTTCGATTGCTGCTTCTATCTCTGGCCAATCGCCTTCGATATCAGGCAACAGCACTTCATTAGGTTGGTTGCCCTTACGTTGTTCAGACAGGTAATACTGCATCACAAAACTGCGCAGTACTTCTGGTAAATCGGCCTGTTTAGGCACTTTAGGGTAATACGAACGACTACCTAGTACTTGACCATCACGGATCAGCAACAAATGAATAACGGCAATGCCATTTCTAAAGGCAAAACCCAATACGTCACTATGCTCGGTATTGCCACTCACAAACTGTTGCTCTTGAACTTTGCGTAAAGCTTGAATTTGGTCTCGAAAACCCGCGGCGGCTTCAAAATCTAAGCTATCGCTAGCCTTGGTCATCTTTTCGGCTAGTTGATTAATTACCTGTTGGCTTTTGCCCTTTAGGAACATGCTGGCAAGATCTACTTGCTGTTGATAGTCTTCTTCGCTAATTAAGTTTACACAGGGTCCAGAACAACGTTTAAGTTGATACTGAAGACAAGGGCGTTGGCGATTGGCATATTCACTATCGCTACACTGGCGTATAGGAAATAGCTTCTGCATCAAATGTAGGCTTTCTCGCACCGCATTACCATTAGGATAAGGGCCAAAATAATCGCCTTTGTTACGTTTAGCACCTCGATGCATCGATATCCGTGGATGCTTGTGTTTACTTAAAAGAATATAGGGATAAGACTTATCGTCTCGCAGCAGCACATTGTATTTGGGTAGGTGCTTTTTAATCAGGTTGTGTTCAAGAATAAGCGCTTCGGTTTCGGTATGCGTAACCGTAACTTCAACCCTGGCTATATTTGAGACCAAGGCACGGGTTTTATTGCTATCGACGTTTTTACGAAAATAGCTACTTAAACGCTTCTTGAGCGATTTTGCTTTACCTACATAGATTACTTTATTAGCGGCGTTATACATCATGTATATGCCGCTCGCTTCGGTAACCTGGCTTAGAAATGCCTTACTATCAAATGGAGCGCTATCTTCGAGCAAAATTACAGCTTGTCTGTGTCTATCATGCCGTGGCGAATGGCTAAATGAGTTAACTCTACATCGCCGCTAATGTTTAACTTGCTAAACAAGCGGTAACGGTAAGAATTGACCGTTTTGGGGCTTAGGCTGAGCTGGTCAGAAATATCGGTAACCTTTTCACCTTTGGTAATCATAAGCATTATCTGCAACTCGCGTTCAGATAAGCTTTGAAACGGATTATCTTCTGCCGGATTAAACTGACTCAAAGCCATTTGCTGGGCGATCTCGGGTGACAGATAACGCTGACCTACGTTAACCGCACGAATAGCTTGTAGCATTTCATCTGGACCGGCACTTTTGGTTAAGTAACCACATGCGCCAGCTTGCATTACCTTGGTAGGAAATGGGTTTTCAGTATGAATAGTTAACACGATAATCTTGGCATCTGGATCGTAACGCAATATTTTGCGGGTAGCCTCTAAGCCACCAATTCCAGGCATATTCATATCCATTAAGATTACATTGGCTTGGTTGCTTCTGCACCATTGAACGGCTTTCTCTCCGCTCTCAGCTTCACCAACCACTTTAAATCCTCGAACGTCTTCTAAAATGCGACGGATCCCTGTACGCACTAGCTCATGATCGTCAACCAGAAATACGTTTATCAAGCGTTTTCTCCGCTGTAACTAAAACATCAATCTACTAATTGGGCGGGTTGCCAGACCTTGCATCGTCTGCGCAGCAAACTTTATATCCCATCAGGATAATAATTTAAAGGCTTAAGCGATATAAGTTTAGAGTAGAACTGAGATTATTGGCAGTTTGCGCAATAAACTGGCAATTTATCCACCTTGGAAGTGCGGCAGTGCAGAAATGAAAAACGCCAGCGTAATGCTGGCGTTTTTCTAAATAATGGCGGAGGAGGAGAGATTTGAACTCTCGAAGGGCTATTAACCCTTGCCGGTTTTCAAGACCGGTGCATTCGACCACTCTGCCACCCCTCCGCAGCAACGGGGCGCATATTACCTAGCATTTTTAAGCTTGTAAACCGTCATCTTTGAATTTTTCGAAAATGTCTAACAATTGACTAAATACTAGGCAAATTTTGGCTATAAAAAAGCCCAGCATAAGCCGGGCGTTTTAGCGGTTTGTGCTAACTTACTTAGGTAAGTAGCTCTTACCCATTAAGAAGGTATCAACGGCTTGTGCTGCACCACGACCTTCGTTGATTGCCCAAACAATCAAACTTTGACCACGACGCGCATCACCAGCTGCAAACACACCTTTAACATTTGTAGCGTATTCACCGTAGGTTGCTTTAGCATTTGAACGGGCGTCTTTTTCAACACCTAGTTCGTCAATAATACCTGCTTCTGGTCCGATGAAGCCCATAGCTAGTAATACTAAGTCAGCTTTAATTATCTCTTCGCTTCCTTTTACGGGCTCTGGAATCATCTGGCCGTTGGCGTTTTTCGTCCAGTTGATTTTGGTAGTGTGAACTTCCGTCACGTTACCCTGCTCATCACCCACCATCTTCTGGGTCATAACTAGGTAACGACGCGGATCTTCACCTTGAATGGCAATCGCTTCATCTTGACCGTAGTCACGCTTTAAGGTGCGCTTAAATTCTGGCCAAGGGTTGTCTTGAGCACGTTCTTGCGGAGGTTGAGGCATAATCTCAAGCTGCATTACGTTCTTACAACCGTGACGCAGTGAAGTTCCCACACAGTCAGTACCTGTATCACCACCACCAATAACCACAACGTGCTTATCTTTAGCGCTAATGTAACGGCCATCTTCTAGGTTGCTGTCTAGCAAACTCTTAGTATTTTTACCTAAGAACTCCATCGCAAAATGAACACCGTTTAACTGGCGACCTTCTACAGGCAAGTCACGCGGAACCGTTGCGCCAGTGGCTAGCAACAGTGCGTCGAAGTCTTCGTTCAAACGGTTAATAGAAATGTCTTTGCCCACTTCTACTGAGGTTTTAAATACGATGCCTTCTTCACGCATGATTTCGATACGACGCTCAACGATTTCTTTTTGCAGCTTCATGTTCGGAATACCGTACATTAATAAGCCACCAACTCGGTCAGCGCGTTCAAATACTGTTACTTTATGACCAGCAGAATTTAACTGAGCAGCAGCTGCTAAGCCTGCAGGACCAGAGCCTACAATGGCGACAGTTTTGCCGCTGCGTTTAGCTGGAATGTTAGGTTTAACCCAACCTTCCTTAAATGCACGCTCAATAATGTTAACTTCTTGGCTCTTAATGGTTACTGGTGGAGCATTAATACCTAGTACACAAGAGTCTTCACAAGGAGCTGGACATACGCGCCCAGTAAACTCTGGGAAGTTATTGGTTTTGTGTAAACGGTCAATCGCATCTTTCCAGCGACCACGGTACACCAGATCATTCCACTCTGGAATCAAGTTGTTAATTGGACACCCAGCTACGCGTGGCGCGTATGCTGAGTCACCAGAATGACAAAAAGGAATACCACAATCCATACAGCGAGAAGCTTGGTCTTTAACCGCTTCTTCGCTCATAGGCGTTTTAACTTCTAGCCAATCTATCAAACGCTCTGCTGGGTCGCGGTCTGTCGATAGCTTCCTGTCTATTTCCATAAATCCCGTTGGATTTGCCATGTCTCTCTCCTAAACCGCTTCAGCTTTTTGTTTGGCTTGTTCAGCCTTGGCTTTTTTCGCTTGCGCTACGCTATCAAGGTGCATATCGAATGCAGCTACAGCTACATCGTAATCCGTTTCATGCTCACCAGTAGCTTTAGCTTCTTTCATGTAGTTTTGCATACGCTCGTAATCGGTAGGCATTACACGAACGAACATGCTAAGTGCGTTATCCCAATCAGCTAGCAATTCTTTTGCTACATCAGAGCCAGTTTGCTCCAAGTGATTTTCGATTAATGCTTTTAGCTCGGCTGCTTCGGCTGCATCTTCAACGCCGCCTAGCTTAACCATTTCCATGTTACAACGTGAGGCAAATTGTTTGTTACGGTCTAATACGTACGCTACACCGCCCGACATACCAGCTGCGAAGTTACGGCCCGTTTCACCAAGAATTACCGCTTTACCACCGGTCATGTATTCACAACCGTGGTCACCTACACCTTCAACAATGGCTGTTACACCAGAGTTACGAACACAGAAACGCTCGCCGGCAATACCGCGAATATACGCTTCACCAGAAGTACCACCAAAGAAGGCTACGTTACCTACAATGATGTTTTTACGTGCTTCGAACGGTGCGTTTGCATCTGGATAAACCACTAATTTGGCACCAGATAAGCCTTTACCGAAGTAATCGTTGGCATCGCCTTCGAGTTCAAACTTGATCCCTTTAGCGGCAAAAGTACCAAAGCTTTGACCTGCACTACCGTTGAATTTCACTTTGATCGTGTCTTCTGGTAGGCCTTCAGCGCCATAACGCTTAGATATTTCGTTCGACAACATAGTACCAACACTACGGTTAGTGTTGATGATCTCTGATTTCAGAGATACTTCTTCGCCACTCTCAAGCGCCTTAGCGGCATCTTTAATTAACTGGCGATCCACGATGTCGTGAATTAAGTGTTTTTGCTCTTGGCTGCAGTAAAGTGTTTCGTTACCACTGTCATCGGCTTTGTAAAGAATTGGAGATAAATCGACACTCTTGTATTTCCAATGGTCGATGTCGGTACGTGGCGTTAGACACTGGCTTTGGCCTACCATCTCATTAATTGAGCGGAAGCCTAGTTCAGCCATAATTTCACGTAAACCTTCAACCATCATCTTGAAGAAGTTAACAACGTGGTCAACTTGTCCTGCGTAACGCTCACGTAATCGACGGTCTTGAGTAGCAATACCCACTGGACAAGTGTTCAAGTGACACTTACGCATCATGGTACAACCTTCAACTACTAGGGCTGCAGTTGCTACACCCCACTCTTCAGCACCTAGCAAAGTTGCTACGGCTAAATCGCGTGGTGTTTTAAGTTGACCATCGGCCTGTACAGTAATACGGCTACGTAGTTTATTTTGAATTAGCGTTTGATGCGTTTCAGCTAGACCTAACTCCCACGGCAGACCTGCGTGTTTAATTGAGCTAAGTGGAGAAGCACCAGTACCACCGTCATAACCTGCGATAAGTACTACGTCGGCGTAACCTTTACATACGCCAGAAGCAATTGTACCTACACCCGCTTCTGATACTAACTTAACGTTAATACGTGCATCGCGGTTAGCATTTTTCAAATCGTAGATTAGCTGAGCTAAATCTTCGATTGAGTAAATATCGTGGTGTGGAGGTGGTGAAATTAGACCAACACCTGGTGTTGAGCCACGAGTTTTACCGATCCAAGCATCAACTTTATCACCTGGTAACTGACCACCCTCGCCTGGTTTAGCACCCTGCGCCATCTTGATCTGTAGTTCTTCAGCATTGGCCAAATAATGGCTAGTTACACCAAAGCGACCAGAAGCAACCTGTTTGATCTTAGAGATCATTGAGTCGCCATTTTCCATAGGCTTAAAGCGAATTGGGTCCTCACCGCCCTCACCAGAGTTACTCTTACCGCCAATGCGGTTCATAGCAATTGCTAGTGTGGTGTGTGCTTCCCAAGAAATAGAACCAAAGCTCATTGCACCAGTAGCAAAACGCTTAAGAATTGTTTCTGCTGATTCAACTTCGCTTAGCGGTACACTTTCACGGTCTGATTTAAACTTCAGTAAACCACGTAGCGTGAACGCTTCTTTAGCTTGGTTATCTACGTTTGCAGCGTATTCTTTAAACACTTTGTAGTCGTTAGTCGACGAAGCATTTTGTAGCAAACGAATCGTTGTTGGGTTAAATAGGTGACGTTCGCCGTCTTTACGCCATGCGTATTCACCACCCGTTTTCAGGATTAAATCACTGAATGGGTTGTCGTCTGCCGGGAAACCTTCACGGTGACGGTTTAGCGCTTCTGTAGCGATGCCATCTAAGCTTAAACCTTCGATGCGGGTCACTGTACCGGTGAAGTATTTTTTCACTACTTCTGAGTTAATACCAAGCGCTTCGAAGATTTGCGCCCCTTGGTAAGACTGAAGTGTAGAAATACCCATCTTAGAGAAGATTTTTAGCAAGCCACTATTCACCGCTTTAGTGTAGCGCTCAACAACATCATCGTTGCTAAGGCTGCTTTCGATAATCGCTTGGTCGCGCATATCAAGAAGCGTTTCAATTGCTAGGTATGGGTTAACAGCAGCGGCGCCATAGCCTAATGCTGTAGCAAAATGATGAGTTTCGCGTATATCACCAGACTCTACAATTAGGTCGGCGTGAGCACGAATGCCTTCGCGGATTAAGTAATGGTGAACAGCAGCGGTAGCCAGTACCGATGGTACTGCAGCGTGATCACTATCTACTTTACGGTCACTCAAGATAAGAATTGAGAAACCATCATCAACCGCATCTTTGGCGTGACGACAAATACGCTCAAGCGCTTTCTCTAACTCATTTTCTGCACCAGAGGCGTGGAAAGTGGTATGAATAGTCGCTGCTTGGAAATGGTTGTGATCAATGCTTCGTAGCTTAGCTAACTGGTCGTTAGTTAATACTGGTTGCTTGATCTCAACTTTACGACAGTGCAACGGCGTTTCTTCAAGTAAGTTTAAGTCCGCTCCTACGTAGGTACGCAGTGACATTACCATTTCTTCACGAATTGGATCGATTGGCGGGTTAGTTACCTGGGCAAACAATTGCTTAAAGTAATGTGATAAGTGCGGGTTTTTATCAGATAAAATCGCTAGCGGCGTATCTGTTCCCATTGCACCAAGTGGTTCTTTTGAAGTACCAACCATCGGCTTTAATACCGCGTTAATATCTTCTTGGCTGTAGCCAAATGCTTTTTGACGTTTCTCTAGGCTGTGCTGCGTAGCAAAACGGTCGTAACCTTCAGGTAATGGAAGATCGTCTAAAACAATCTTGTTTTCTTCTACCCATTTGCCATAAGGCTGGCTAGAACACACAGTATGTTTAACTTCATCATCAGCAACAATGCGGCCTTGTTCTAAGTCTGCAATGAAGATTTTACCTGGTTGCAAGCGGCCTTTTTGAACCACTTTAGATTGATCTACAACCAATGCACCAGTTTCAGAGCCCATTACTACTAAACCATCATCGGTTACTAGGTAACGAGAAGGACGTAAGCCGTTACGGTCAAGTGTTGCGCCAATCACTTTACCATCGGTAAATGAAATTGAAGCAGGGCCATCCCATGGTTCCATGATGCAAGAGTAGTACTCGTAGAAGGCACGCTTCACCGGGTCCATGTCATCTTGAGTTTGCCATGCTTCTGGCACAACCATCATCATTACTTGTTCAAGCGGACGACCACTTAATACAAGTAGCTCTACACACATGTCTAGGTTTGCAGAGTCTGAGCGAGAGATATCACAAACTGGATTAATCATATCCAGTTCTTCTTTGCTGAAGTTTACACTCGCAAGCAAAGACTCACGTGCGCGCATCCAGTTTACGTTACCTTTAACAGTGTTAATTTCACCATTATGTGCAATGTAACGGAATGGCTGCGCTAAGCGCCATGCTGGGAAGGTGTTGGTAGAGAAACGCGAGTGGAACATGGCAATTGCCGACACCACACGAGAGTCTTGAAGGTCTAAATAATACTTGCGTACTTGAGCCGTAGTTAACTGCCCCTTATACACAATAGTACGAGAAGACATCGAAGCCATGTAGAAGTCTTCGTCTACACCGGCAACTGTCGCATCAGCAATGTGCAAGGTGTATTTACGTAAAACAAATAGCTTACGTTCGAAAACTTGCTGGTCTAAGTCAGCTGGACGCGCAATGAACACTTGTTCAATTTGCGGCTCATTGTCTAGAGATGCTTGACCTAGGCTAGAGTTGTCTTTTGGAACTACGCGGTAACCTAATAAGGTTAAGCCTAGTTTTTCAATGTTACGGTTTAGTATCTCGCGACATTCGCGACGAATAGCTTCACCAGCAGGGAAGTAAACCATGCCCACGCCATACTCACCTGGTTTAGGTAAGCTGAAGCCCAACTTTGTTACTTCTTCGTTAAAAAACTCATGAGGAAGCTGAATGAGAATACCGGCGCCGTCTCCACTATCTACGTCACAACCAGTACCACCACGATGCTCCATGCAAGTAAGCATGGTTAATGCGTTTTCGATCACATCATGACTTTTACGCCCTTTTAAGTGGGCAACGAATCCGATACCACAGCTATCGTGTTCGAATTCTGGCCTATAAAGGCTCTTATTGTGTTGGGTTATGTTTGTCATCCAGTAATTCCTATTTACTGCTATATTAATGTTATTCAGACCGACAGGACCTTAGACATCAATAGTATTTTCATTTAAAGAGGAGCCCCACCATCTATTGATGATGTGTGAACAATCACCTTTGTCAGATAATTATTCTAAAAACCTCCAAAACAACAGCATTCAATAACGCAGGAGCTAGTCCATTCGTCACGAAAGTAAAAGAAATGCTACCACAGATATAATTTGAATTTCAGACTTGACTTGAAATTAAACACGATTTTTTTTTACAAAAATGCGTAAGAGACTAAAAAAGCGAGTTTTTTCTCACAAATAGTGCAGAAAAATTCACTCCATATCGATAATTTCACACTAACGGCACTTTGAAGTAATAAAATAACGTAATTTGTAAACCATTTTAAAGCATCACGTTGCTGAAAACGCTACCGAGAGTTACAAAAGAAAGCGACCGAACACTTAACTACAAAAAAGCCAGCGATAGACGCTGGCTTTTAACTAAAAGTATAACACTTAAGCGACATCAAACTCGCGTTGAAGCGGCGGCATAACCTGCTTCTTACGGCTTACTACGCCTGGTAGGTCGATAACTGAACCTTCAATAGTTCCACCTAAAGTAGAAGCAACCAGCGCAGCTTCATCGCTACAAATTAAGCCAGTGGAGTTTAGGGTAGTAATGTCGGTTAACAATACAAGCGCTGTGTGGTAGTTGTTTGCTTGTTTAAGCGCAACTAAAGCCGTTTCTAGCTCATCTAAGCGCTCTAGTACCGGTTTTACTGAAGTAAGTTCTAATTGAGCAATGGCAAATTGCTTGCCATTAATCTCATAAACTTTTTGATCTCTTAGCACTAACTCATCTGCAGGCACCGACGCCACATCAGATTTCGCTGCAAATTGCTCGTCTGCAAATGCGTCAATATCTTCTACGCCAGCTAGTAAGGCTAAGGCTTCTGCAGCTTCTCGATCTACTGGTGTAAATGTTGGAGAGTTAAATTTAACGGTATCGCTTAAAATAGCACCTAACATTAGGGTAGCGGCTTCTTTACTAGGCGTAATATTGGCTGCTTGATACATGCTATATACAATAGTACAGCTACAGCCTACCGGGCGAATCCAACACTCTAAAGGCTCTGCAGTAGTGATGTCACCTAATTTATGATGATCAACTATACCGCGAATGTTAGCTTTTTTAGCGTCTTTTGGCGCTTGCCCCCAATCAGAGTAATCAATTAGCCAAACATCTTCGCCAGCGATCTCTGTGCGCACTTCTGGCGCTGCAAAACCAATTTTGTCTAAGAGAAATTTGGCTTCAGGATTAGGTTCACCTTGCGCAATCGCAGTTGCTGGTGTGCCTTGCTTGGTTAATAACTCTGCTAACGATATTGCACCGGCAATACTGTCGCAGTCTGGATTAGTATGTCCTAAAACTAACATCTGTTATCCGTCTCTCTTAATCGTTGAATGGTTTAGGCAAACTGCCCTGTTAATGCGCTGATCATAGGGCTATGTGATGGCGAGTGCAATACTAAGGAAGGTTTAAGCTTGTTGATTATTTCGCTTAATCAAAGCAATTTTGTTAAGTAGTTGAGCGTCTTAGGAAATTATTCGATGATAATTTGGTGAGGCTAAGCCCACTTTTAGATGGCGGATTTGATTTTATTTGTAAAAAAACTCGTTATACTACAAGTTCGTTTTACATAACTTAACGAACTAACTCAGTCATAACGGAGTGAAAAAATGAATCAGCCGAGCACGATAAACTATAGCGCTGCATCGAAACTGGAAACAAATAAGGTATTGCGTAACACCTACGCCTTACTTTCGATGACCTTGTTTACCAGTGCCATTGCAGCATTCTTTGCAGTAGTCGCCGGAATTGGTAGTCTGGCATCTATTGGTATGATGGTTGCCGCCATGGTAATCGTATTCTTCGTTCTACCTAAAAGTATTAACTCTTCTATGGGTTTGGTTTGGACTTTTGTATTCACTTCATTAATGGGCGCTTCTTTAGGTCCGTTGCTTAGTGCTTACCTCCAATTCCCACAAGGTCCTGCCATTGTCATGCAAGCTCTTGGCATGACAGGCTTAATTTTCTTTGGTTTGTCTGGTTATGTGCTAACCACTAAGAAAGACTTCTCTTTTATGAGCGGCTTCTTAATGGCAGGCCTAATCGTTGTCGTAGTTAGCATGCTGCTTAACTTGTTTTTGCAAATCCCAATGCTTAGCCTAGCCATTAGTGGCGCTGCGGTACTATTGTTTTCTGGCTTCATTCTTTATGATACCAGCAACATTCTAAACGGTAATGAAACCAACTACATACGTGCAACAATTTCAATGTACTTAAATGTATTTAACATTTTTGTTCACTTGCTAAGTATTTTGGGTTTCCTAAACGACGACTAAGCTATACAGCTAAAGGACTATTACGCCCTGTTCTTACAGGGCGTTTTTATTTATGGTAGTTAATTTTAAACTTGATGCTTCCAAACTTAATTGGACCATAGCCTTTAAAGCGGCTGGTTTGG
This sequence comes from Agarivorans litoreus, assembly GCF_019649015.1. NCBI lineage: Bacteria > Pseudomonadati > Pseudomonadota > Gammaproteobacteria > Alteromonadales > Alteromonadaceae > Agarivorans > Agarivorans litoreus. The sequence continues at coordinate 204,112 of NZ_BLPI01000001.1, forward strand.
CTATGTTTATTCTTAGCCTAGGTTTGGTATTTAATTTAGACTTCGCTTTAACTGCAACACTTGGCGTGGTTGCAGCTGGGCTTGCAGACAGCCCAGACTTCTATCAACATCGCCTGCAAAGCACCTTGTTGATGATGGCAAGCTTTTCCCTCGCTAGCATCTCAGTTACTTTACTGTTTCCCCTTCCCTGGCTATTTGCCATTGGCTTATTTTGTTCAAGCTATCTGTTTATGCGTATGCCAGTGCTTGGACAAAAGTACGGTGCTATTTCCCTGTGTTCATTAATCATCGCTATATATACGATGCTTGGTTACAACACCTACCAAAACCCTTGGGTACAACCCTTTTGGCTAGTGATAGGCGCTTTGAGTTACGCTCTACTCTCGTTGCTTATTAATGCTCTGTACCCAACCCGCTGGTTGGACAAACAGCTAGACCAAATATTTAAACAAATTAGTCTTTATCAATTAACCAAGACCCGTTTGTTTCAACGTGAAGCAAACATCACAGAAATACAAGTAAAGCTAACTGCCCAAAGCGCCGACATTGCAGAGCAATTGGGTGTTATTCGCCATGGATTATATGTTTATCAGCAGCGTAACAAACAGCATGTTGGTTCCAGCCAAATGGACCGATTTTTTAAAGCACAACTGCTGCATGAACGCTTAAGCTCCTCACACTTAGACTATCAACGCTTACAGCGAGTATTGCCAAGAACCTTATTAGCCGACACTAGAACAGTGTTAGTTAAAATCGCACGAGTTATTGGAGCAAAGCACCTCGATGCAAGCGCAGAGAAAGAATTAGTATCCGCTGTCGATGATTTAGAAACGGCACGGGCAAACCTAAAAGACGTTCCTCCCCGCTTTGCTTATATGCTTAAAAATTTGCATAAGGTGATCGCCTTGTGCTTTAACGAACAGCATTTCCCCGAGCCAGAACAAAGCTTCTCACCATTTACTCGAATATCGGTAAAACAATACCTGTCTCAGGCTGCCGATATAAGCCTAAGTATCAATCGCCATGCCTTGCGAATGGCCACGCTAATGCTACTTGCCTATGGATTAATCCAATTGTCTGGCGATGAACACGCCTATTGGCTAATGCTTAGTTGCTTATTGGTGGTAAAACCTAATTATCACGATACTAAAAAACGCGTAGATAAAAGAGTATACGGCACCATAGTTGGAGTTGGATTCGCAGCGGCCTTGAGCTACTTACGTCTACCCGACATAGCACTAACGTCATTAATCCCAGGTTTAGTGCTGTTATTCTTTTTATTCTTTCACCTTAATTACGCCATTTCGGTCGCCATGATTACGGTGTTTGTTGCCATCTCTCTCGATCTTCAAGGCTACCCCGCTAACGAAGCATTAATAGTACGTACCTTAGTAACAGTAATTGGCGCCTTAATGGCGATGGCGGCACTTCGTTACTTGTGGCCCGATTGGCAACACAAACAAAGCAGAAAAATAATTAGTCAATTGTTTGCCAACACTGCCAATTATCAAACTGCTATTTTTAACCAGTATTTTAATGGCGATGTTGAAGAAACCACTGATTTTCGATTAAGTCGCTACCACGCTTATCAAAGCGAAGCAGAGCTAGTTAGACATTGGCAATACATGCTAGCAGAACCCAGCCACAAGCAGCGTTTATCGCCAGACTTATATCAGCTAGTTGGCTTAAGTCATCACTTGTTATCGCATTTATCTGCATTATCAACACACCGTACTCAACTACAATCCAATCAAGCGGCCGAGCGTTTGGCCTGTTTGGGCGAATTGATTCAAAGCGAATTACAATTGATGCACGATTACTTATTACTTAAAGGGCCAAACCGCCCCATTGTACAAGCAAACAACGATGCATTTACCCGAGCAATTAACCAACTTCTTCCCCAGTTAGTCGGCAACGAACTGTTGATTGCTTACCAACTGCAGTTAATCGGCAAAGACCTAAAGAAAATTCGTCAACTACTGGTAAATGGTAAGTGGTAAACTAGCCACAAGTTAAAGAAAGGCACAAAGTACACAATGATTGAATTTAACGGTCAGCAATTTGAAACCGATAAAAATGGTTATTTAATCGACCTAAACAGTTGGTCGGAAGACCTAGCCGCACATATAGCCCAGCTAGAAGAAATAGAAATGAGCGAAGCCCATTGGGAAGTCGTGAGGTTTGTCCGAAACTTCTACTTAGAATTTAATACTTCCCCAGCCATGCGAGCCTTAGTTAAAGCGATGGCAAAAAAGTTCGGCCCAGAAAAAGGTAATAGCCGATACTTGTATAAGCTATTTCCGCAAGGCCCAGCAAAACAAGCCACTAAAGTTGCCGGGTTGCCTAAACCAGTAAAATGCATTTAGCTCTTGATTGACATATAAAAACGCAGTTTGAATGATGAATGTAATTTTGGAGTGTGAGTTAACTTGTCCTAAATGCGGACATAAAGAGCTAGAGACAATGCCAACTGATGCATGCCAATACTTCTACGACTGCAAAGGCTGCGGAGAACTCTTGCGTCCATCAGAGGGCGATTGCTGCGTTTTTTGCTCTTTCGGAACCATTCCGTGCCCACCAATCCAAGAGAATAAGAAGTGCTGTGGTTAGATTATTAAAGATAAAGGGGCAGATATACTCTTAATGCCGATCGTTTTAGCTACTTGAACGATCTTGGTGAAGCTTCATAATCGGCCACAATATAAATTGTGGCCGATTTTTATGTCTGAATTTTCCAAAGAACTTCACGTTACGGCAGAGTTCTGCCAAGAGCGCTCCATTGATGTATTTAGTAAGCATATTCCTATGGAATGGGTTGAAGAGGCAGTACAACAGACTGGGCGTGCCTCTCTCAGAAAACGCCGTTTTCCCGCTGAGCAGGCCGTTTGGCTGGTCCTTGGTATTGGGCTACAGCGTAATCGGTCAATTCAAAATGTTTGTGACAAACTTGAGCTAGCCTTCCCCGATGCTGCGGGGGAGTTATCCCCTATGGCCACGAGCAGCATCATTAAAGCCAAAGAACGATTAGGCTCAGCCCCGTTGCGTTACTTATTTAAAACCACCGCCGAACAATGGGAAAAGCAGTCAGAGTTTGATGAAGCTTGCGGTTTAAAACTACTCAGTGTCGATGGTACATACTTCAAAACTCATAACACAGAAGAAAACCAACACTTTGGTTTTGCGCAAAAAACAGCCTCTTTTCCTAGCGTTTTAGCGGTAACGCTCATGTCTACTCGTAGTCATATACTGTCTGATGCGGCCTTTGGCCCAGTAAGCCACAGTGAAATATTCTATGCTCAGCAGCTAGTTGGCTCAGCGCCAGATAACTCTCTCACCTTATTTGACCGTGGCTTTACATCGGCAGAGCTATTCACCAGTTGGGCGGGGTGTGGTCATAACAGACACTGGTTAACGCCCATTAAAGCGAAGTCTCGTTATCACGTTGTTGAGCGCTACGCAGAGCATGATGTTCTTATTGATATGCCGGTCTCCCCACAAGCTCAACAACAGGCTCCATATCTTGGCAACACTTGGCAGGCCCGGTTAATCCTCATCCCCACTCCAAAAGGTGAAATCAAAGGATTTATCACCTCGTGTCTTTGCCCTGAGCGTTACCCATTTGAAGACTTAGTGAAGGTGTACTGGCAACGATGGGAGATAGAGCGAGGGTACGGAGAGCTCAAACAGTATCAGCTTCAGAATAAACCGATACTGAGAAGCAAAAAGGCAGAAGGTGTGTACCAAGAACTATGGGGCATATTGACTAGCTACAACATAGTCAGGTTGGAAATGGCAGCCATGGCAAAGCAGCATAATGTTGAGCCTCTAAGGATAAGCTTCATTAACGCATTGTTTTTAATTATGGATGAGCTTATTTGGTCTAGTAATAGCCGCACTCCGGGAGCAATTCCCAAGCACCTAAAGACATTAAGAGACAATGGAAAACGGCTCATTTTACCCAAAAAGCGTAAAAGGCCTAATTATCCAAGAGCGGTACTCAAGAAACCTGCGAAATACCCTAATAGAAATGCCACTCGCTCTTAAGCGAGTGGCATTAAGATATACTCTGCCCCTTTTTAACTGACCCACGCTTGTAAACGCCTTAACCTAAAGGCGCTTTTTTCTTTTCAGCTTTACTTAAACCGTGATAGTTTCTAAACCGCCCATATAAGGCTGCAATACTTCTGGAACCTTGATGCTGCCATCGGCGTTTTGATAGTTCTCTAATATAGCCACCAAAGTACGGCCTACTGCCAAACCAGAGCCATTTAATGAGTGCAGTAACTCAGGCTTCTTAGCGCCAGTAGCGCGAAAACGAGCTTGCATGCGACGAGCCTGGAAATCTTCGCAGTTAGATACTGAAGAGATTTCACGGTAAGCGTTCTGAGCCGGTACCCACACTTCCAAATCGTAGGTTTTTGTTGCACCAAAGCCCATATCACCTGTACACAGTGTTACAACGCGGTAAGGAAGCTTAAGTTTTTGAAGGATATTTTCAGCGTGTTGGCGCATTTCTTCTAGCGCTTCGTAAGATTTCTCTGGGTGAACCAGTTGCACCATTTCAACTTTGTCGAACTGGTGTTGGCGGATTAAACCACGGGTATCACGGCCGTAAGAGCCTGCTTCACTACGAAAACACGGTGTATGGGCAGTCATTCGAATCGGCAATTCAGCTTCTTCCACAATACTGTCACGTAACATGTTAGTGAGCGGTACTTCTGCAGTTGGGATTAAGCTCATGCCAATGCCTTCTTCGGTCGCTGGCTGTGTATGGAACAAATCCTTACCAAATTTAGGCATTTGACCGGTGCCATATAAAGAGTCTGAGTTAACCAAGTAAGGAACGTACATTTCTTGGTAACCATGCTCCTCGGTATGCGTATCTAACATAAACTGAGCGATTGCACGGTGTAACTTAGCAATCTTGCCTTTCATTACAATGAAGCGTGAACCACTAATTTTAACTGCATTAGCAAAATCTAGCCCTTGTAAATCGCTACCGACATCAACGTGATCTTTAACCTCAAAATCAAAGCTTGGCAATTCGCCCCAAGTATGTAATTCAACGTTTTCGTCTTCGTCTTTACCGATAGGCGCACTAGGATGAGGAAGGTTAGGTAAAGTTAAAGCGTAATCTTTAATTTCTTCTAACAGGTCATTTAGTTCGGCTTTAGCAGCGTCAAGCTTTTCGCCAAGCTGCCCTACTTCTGCCAAAAGTGGCGCTATATCTTCACCACGACCTTTAGCTTGGCCGATAGATTTGGAACGGGTATTACGCTCATTTTGTAGTTCTTGGGTACGAACTTGTAGCTCTTTACGACGACTCTCTAGCTCTGTCAATCGTGCTACATCTAGTTCAAATCCACGAGTCTTTAAGCGCTCTGCGGTGGTTTCTATTTCGCCGCGCAACAAATTAGCGTCTAACATTCAATAACCTACTTCCAATTCTTGTCGTTAATTAAAGGCAAAGCTCCATTTTAGCCTACTGTAGTGAAGGCAAAATAAGCTTTGCTAATTATTTGGTTTCCAAAACTCGCTTATTATAAAGCAACTACTTACAGACACAATCGGGCTGTAGGCTGGATTGAGTAATAAACTGAAAATAGTGTTGTTTATTGTTGGCTATTGCGCTTGTTGGTCTAAATTACGCAAGTATTCAAGCTTTTCAGCAATCTGCTTTTCTAAACCACGGGGCTCAGGATAATAGAACTGGTGACCTAATAAAGGATCAGGGAGGTATTGCTGACCAGCAGAGTATGCATTAGGTTCATCGTGAGAATAGCGATACTCTGCGCCATAACCTAATTCTGCCATTAGCTTGGTTGGCGCATTTCTCAAGTGTACCGGTACCTCGGCATCGCCAAACTCTTTTGCTGCAAGCCTAGCTGCTTTAAAAGCGGTATACACCGCGTTACTTTTGGGCGCACAGGCCAAATATACCACAGCCTGAGCTATCGCCCGCTCCCCTTCAGCGGCGCCAACTCGGGTAAAGCAGTCCCAAGCGCTTACCGCAATTTGCATCGCGCGGGGGTCGGCATTACCCACGTCTTCAGAGGCAATAGCTAAACATCGTCGCGCAACCGATAGAGGATCACCACTAGCTTCTAAAATTCGACAGTACCAAAACAAAGCAGCATCCGGCGATGAACCACGGATAGATTTATGTAGGGCTGATAACAAATCGTAAAACTTATCGCCGCCTTTATCTATATGACTATAGCGCTCTCCGGCAACTTGCTTGAGAAGATCAAAACTTAGCTGTTTCTGCTGACCTTCACCCTCAGCCAATTCACTCATCATCTCTAACAAGTTTAAAGCGCGGCGTGCATCCCCACTCACTAATGTGGAAAGCGCTTCTAATACACCTTCTTCAAAATTTAGTGTTTGTTGCTTTAACAACTCATCTTCGTTGATTGCCCTATTCAACAGTTGTTGAATAGCCTCGCTGTCTAAAGCGCGTAATACATAAGTTTTTGCCCGTGATAACAAGGCGTTATTAAGTTCGAAAGACGGATTTTCGGTAGTTGCGCCAATAAAGATAACAGTGCCGTTCTCAACATACGGTAAAAACGCATCTTGTTGGCTTTTGTTAAAGCGGTGAACCTCATCAACAAACAAAATGGTGCGCCGACTAACCTGTTTGTTTTGCAGAGCCCGCTCGATAGCGGCGCGCACTTCTTTTATCCCCCCGGTTACGGCTGAGATCTTTTCTACTTCCGCATCGGCATACAAGGCGGCTAATTCTGCAATGGTGGTTTTTCCTGTACCAGGAGGCCCCCAAAGAATCATCGAGTGCAACTGTCCGGATGAAATGGCTTTATGCAGAGGTTTGTCAGCGGCCAGAATATGCTGCTGGCCGACATAATGCTCTAGTTTGCTGGGCCGCATTCTCGCAGCAAGAGGCCTAAAGTCGGCCTCAAAATTCAGCTGTAAGCTCATTAGCGTTGATCATCAATCATAGTGTTTTTTGGGATCTCAAACTTAAACAGTTTTTCACTAAAGCTTGGATTGGCTTTAAAACCTTGAAGATCAAATTGGCTACGCTGCCCGGTACTTTCAATAATATCGAAGCGAGAAATACTATTATCAGCATTTAGCTTTACCCAAAAAGCAGCTTGTAGTGGGTCATCTTTAGACTTAACTAAAAACCCTTGTTGCTGTTTTTCTACCTGATAATTTTGCCAACTTTCGCTGCGGTCGTCTGCCAACAAGATGAATGGTGATTGATTGATGGCTTCACTCGCATCCATAATCGTTACTTGCTCAACAAACGGACTGTAATACCAAATGGTTGAGCCATCAGACACAATCATATCTTGCTCGGGCATCACTTGTTGCCAGTTTAACTTGGCGGGGCGAGCTAAACTTAGTTTGCCTTCGGCTTCATGAATGCTTACGCCGTCAGCATCTATCACGGTTTGTTTAAACTGCGCTTGAAACCCTTTTAAATCGGCAAGATGCGTTCTTAGCTCGTTAGCTGCGTCATTGGCAAATGCTTGAGCAGATAACAAAGCCGCAAAACATATACTTAATAATTTTTTCATCTTTTCTCTTAATCAATTCTCACTGGAGGCGGCGCGATAACTTCCCGGTTACCGTTATGACCTGGTGCACTAACAATGCCCTGAGCTTCCATTTGCTCAACGATTCGAGCGGCGCGGTTATAACCAATTTTAAACTTACGCTGTACGCCAGAAACCGAACCACGGCGCGTTTCTGTAACGTGCATAACAGCTTGATCAAACAAAGCATCTAACTCTTCATCAGACTCAGCTACTTCACCTGGCAGCATAGCATCGGGGCCTGCTTCACCATTTAATATCTCATCAATGTAATCTGGTTCGCCACGTTCTTTCCAAGCCGAAACCACAGCATGTACTTCGTGATCGTCCACAAATGCACCGTGAACACGGGTTGGCACACCAGTGCCTGCCGGCAAATAAAGCATATCACCCATACCTAGCAAGGTTTCGGCGCCTTGCTGGTCTAAAATGGTACGCGAATCAATACGGCTAGAAACTTGGAAGGCCATACGAGTTGGAATATTCGCTTTAATTAGACCGGTGATAACATCTACCGATGGTCGCTGAGTAGCTAACACCAAATGAATACCTGCTGCACGAGCTTTTTGTGCAATACGTGCAATTAACTCTTCAACTTTTTTACCCACAATCATCATCATGTCAGCAAACTCGTCAATGATAACCACGATATGAGGCAGTTTTTCTAAGGTTGGTGCAGTTTCAGCCATACTGTCTTCGGGCTTCCACAATGGATCAACAATTGGGTTGCCGGACTTAATAGCATCTACCACTTTTTGGTTGAAGCCTTTAAGGTTTCGCACCCCCATTGCAGACATTAACTTGTAGCGCCTTTCCATTTCGCCGACACACCAACGTAAGGCATTCGCCGCTTCTTTCATGTCGGTAACAACTTCAGACAACAAATGAGGAATACCCTCGTAAACTGAAAGCTCCAACATTTTGGGGTCGATCATAATCATCCGAACATCTTCTGGTGTTGATTTATACAGAAGACTCACAATCATTACGTTTACGCCCACCGACTTACCAGAACCAGTAGTACCAGCAACTAGCAAGTGAGGCATTTTTGCCAAATCAGCGACCACCGGTTGACCGGCAATATCTTTGCCTAACACCATAGCTAAAGGCGACTTTGACTGATGGAAGGTACTGCTATCAATAACTTCGCTAAGATAAACAATCTCACGATAACGGTTAGGCAATTCTAATCCAATCACCGACTTACCAGGTATCACTTCCACTACCCGCACACTAATAGCAGACAGCGCGCGTGCTAAATCTTTAGACAAGTTAGTAATTTTGCTAACTTTGACCCCTGGGGCTAAATCGAGCTCAAAACGGGTAATCACTGGGCCAGGATGAACGGCAACTACCGATGCTTGAATATTAAAATCGAGCAGTTTGGCTTCAACTAAACGAGAAACTTGCTCTAATTCTTCTGGTGAAATTGGGTTAGCTTTTTTGTCGGGTCTATCTAATAAATTCATATCAGGTAAACGGCTTAAGCTTGGTTGAGCAGATTTTACCGGCGCAGCCGGTTTAGCTACTGGCGGTTTAGCCACTGCGACAGTTTCACCGTCAAAAGGAATATCGGGCATTGGGTCAGGAGCGGTATCATCGATAATCACACTTGGTGGATCAATCGCTTCATCTTTGTAAGCAAATTCAATATCTTCTTTAGCCTGTGACAACTCTGCCTCAAAGTCACTGTCCATGGAGAAACTAGGCTCAACAGCAACAGAGGTTTCTGGCTCTGAGTTAACAGTTTGCTCAAGCGTTGGCTCTTGATGTGTATTTTGCTCTTCAACAAAATCCTGCTGAAGTTCAACATCGCCTACAGATAAATCACTTTGAACTGGTTCTTGTAATGAAGACTCAGTAGCAAAATCTCTCATAAGAACATCTTGCTCTAACTCGCGCTGTTTTTTATTACGTAAACGTTCAGGAAAACTCACTATTGCGCGGTAAGCTGAGTTAAGACCCCCACCAAGTTGCTCTACAAACTGAACCCAAGACTGACCGGTAAACAAGGTAATACCACCGGCAAAAACGGCTAATAAAATAATGCTAGTGCCAAGCAAGCCAAACACTGGAATCATTAGCTGAGTGAAGATATCTCCCACTAAGCCTCCTGAAGAAAAGAAATGAAAATCATCAATATGAATGCTCGCTAGCGTGGTTAAGCTAACGAAGGTGAATACAAAGCCAATTAGCCTGAGACCTAAAGTGAAGAAGTTTACTTGGGCTACCGGACAAGGGCGCCAAAACAGGGCCCAAGCCAATAAACCACAAATAAACGGCATGCTATAAGCCATAAAACCAAAACTAAACAACAGTAAGTCGGCAAACCAAGCACCAGAACTTCCCGCAGCATTAGCAATACTTTGCTGACCAGCAGTTTGCGACCAACTAGGATCGCTCGGATTAAAACTTAATAAGGCTACCATTAGGTAAACACCTAAAGCGCCCATTGCGATGGCACACACTTCCGCAATTCGAGCAAAGCCAGACAATTTGCTGTCTGTAGTATCTGTCACAAGCGTTCCCTTGAACTAAAAATATCCAATAATTATTCTGTTTGTCTAAAAACAAAACAAGCGGCTATAGCCGCTTGTTTAACTTTATCAAAAATGAATTGGAGGGGGAAACGACTCCGTTAGTTTTTGATAACTAGTCGATTACTCTGCTTCACTTCTTCCATCACTACGTAAGTACGGGTGTCGTTAACCCCAGGTAGGCGCAACAAGGTTTCACCTAACAACTTACGGTAAGCAGACATATCTGCTACGCGGGTCTTTAATAGATAATCAAAATCACCTGACACTAAGTGACATTCTTGAATTTCTTCAAGCTGTTGCACAGCATGATTAAATTGTTCGAATACGTCAGGAGCACCGCGATTCAATGTGATTTCAACAAAAACCAGTAGCGAAGCGTCTAAGTATTGAGGGTTTAGAATAGCAGTGTAACCAGTAATGTAACCTTGGCGCTCTAAACGTCTAACCCTTTCTAGACAAGGTGTAGGGCTAAGGCCTACACGTTTTGAAAGTTCCACATTCGATATGCGGCCATCTTTTTGCAACTCATTAAGTATGTTGCGATCAATACGATCCAGTTCCTTCATTGGTCGACCTTTTGCTTCCATTAATGGTGATACGATTGTTGTCCCTAAGCACACCTAGTTGTGCTGACTTTTTATGCATTAATACTTGAGCTAATTGCATAAATTATGTGAATATCCTTTCACACATAAATAAGTCATTCCAAGCGAGATGCAGAGCTAAAACCCAAGCCAATAGACTTTTTTAAACTTTTGTCTTATCCCTGAGCATTATTTATTCCACAAAATGCACGGACTATCAAGTAAAAAGCCGAATTAAAGGCTAGATAAATACGCATATCCATATAAAGTTTTATTATTTGGTAGGAATAACGAAGCCTATTATGCTGTGTCCAACAAACTTCTACTTTGTATAAAGCGCACTTTTTTCGCTTTATTACGCTTGATTTCGGATTTTGTACCCTCATATATCAAGCAAGAACTTTAAGGAATTGTAGCAATCATGAGCAATGCAAAACACCACAAACTAATTATCCTAGGCTCTGGCCCAGCAGGTTACACTGCAGCTGTATATGCGGCACGCGCCAACTTAAACCCTGTGCTTATTACTGGCATTCAGCAAGGCGGTCAGCTAACCACAACCACTGAAGTTGAAAACTGGCCAGGTGATGCAGAAGGTTTAACAGGCCCTGCCCTAATGGAGCGAATGCAAGCTCATGCAGAGAAATTTGAAACCGAGATTGTATTTGACCATATCAACGAAGTTGACTTCAAAGAGAAGCCATACAAGCTTAAAGGCGATAGTGGTGAATACACTTGTGATGCATTGATTATTGCAACTGGCGCATCAGCCAAATACTTAGGCCTACCTTCAGAAGAAGCGTTTAAAGGTAAAGGGGTTTCTGCTTGTGCTACGTGTGATGGTTTCTTCTATCGTAACCAAAAGGTAGCAGTAGTTGGCGGTGGTAACACGGCTGTTGAAGAAGCCTTGTACTTATCAAACATTGCATCTGAAGTCCACTTAATTCACCGTCGTGAAGAATTCCGCAGTGAAAAAATCCTCACTAAGCGTTTAATGGATAAAGTAGCCAACGGCAACATTGTATTGCATTTAAACCAAACACTGGACGAAGTGTTAGGCGATGAAATGGGTGTAACCGGTGTACGTACTAAGAACGTACAAGATAGCACAAGCCAAGATATCGACGTTATGGGTGCCTTTATTGCTATTGGTCACCAACCAAATACCGGCATCTTTGAAGGCCAGTTAGCGATGAAAGATGGTTATCTAACTATCCAGTCTGGCACCGAAGGCAATGCAACTCAAACTAGCATTCCAGGCATTTACGCTGCAGGCGATGTGGCCGACCACATCTACCGTCAAGCCATTACTTCCGCTGGAGCCGGTTGTATGGCGGCCTTAGATGCTGAGCGATACTTAGACAGCCTAAATGACTAAGTAATAGATGAGCCGGTTGTAAAACCGGCTTTTTTATATCAACAATCGTTTTAATATTGATATACTTAACAGATACATGTAAAAGCTATAAGTGCCTGTGCAACCAGTATTCCTAGAGCTAAATCGCCCTTTCCCTTCTCCTCATAATGCCTTAGACGATCCTAATGGTTTGTTAGCCATTGGCGCAGATCTTAGTCCACGAAGGTTAATCGCAGCCTATGACAATGGCATTTTCCCTTGGTTTAGTGATGACCAACCCGTTTTATGGTGGAGTCCAAATCCTCGAATCGGCCTAGACCTATCCGCCCATACCGTAAACAAAAGCATGCAAAAATTCATGCGTAAAACCTCGTTAAAAGTTAGCGTGAATCGTGACTTTTCACAGGTTATCAAACGTTGTGCGGCCTTACGCACAGATGAAACATGGATAAACTCAGACATGATCAAGGCCTATATTGCCTTACATCAACTGGGGCGAGCTCATTCTGTAGAGGTTTGGAAAAATGATGAATTAGTAGGTGGATTATACGGCGTTCTCGTTGGAAAAATATTCTGTGGTGAGTCAATGTTTCATACCGAAACTAACGCATCAAAGCTGGCTTTTCACAGTTTTTGTCGACACTTTAAACAACATGGCGGCGTATACATCGATGGGCAAGTTGAGAACCCCCACCTGATAAGTTTAGGTATGGAAGCTATCGGAAGAGAAAACTTTTTAGATTTACTTTGTAAGCTCAAAGATGACCAGGTAAATGTAAACTGCTGGCACCAACAGGAAATCTTTTAATGCAACTGCCAGTAGGTTTGAGCCAAGTAAACAATTGCCCTTACTTAGATGAACAACTAGAGCAGTTGTGTTTTTTACTGTGTGATGATGAACAAAAATCAGCCTACTACTCACAATTGTTGGAACTCGGTTTTCGACGCAGCGGCAGTGAGATATACCGTCCAGCTTGCAGCGCCTGTAATCAATGCCAATCATTAAGAGTTAAGGTGGCAGACTTTAGCCCTAGCAAATCTCAAAAGCGAATTCTAAACAAAGCCAAACAGCTTACACTTCGTTGGCAGCACCAACTCGATCAAGATGACTATCAACTTTATGCCCGCTATATCGAAGCAAGGCATAAAGAAGGCAGCATGTACCCACCAAATGAAAAAGCCTTCTTCGAATTTTTACAATGCGATTGGTCTAGCACTCAATACCTAAAATTATTTCAAGATGAACAATTAGTCGCGGTGTGTGTTACTGATGTTTTCTCAAAGGCATTAAGTGCTGTTTACACATTCTTCGATCCAGACTTAGACAAACTCTCGTTAGGGAATCTAGCGGTTTTAATGCAAATTCACCAAGCTAAACAGCAAGGCAAAGACTGGTTATATTTAGGTTACCAGGTGGATGAGTGCAGAAAAATGAACTACAAACGGAACTATTTGCCACATCAACGATTTATTAACAGTAAATGGCAATAGATTTAGAGGATAAACTTTACACAAGGCAGTAAATCTGGCATCCTCCCTGCGTTTTTATAAGTGCGTGTCAAACAGAGGACTCAATGGCGAAAGAAGACAATATTGAAATGCAAGGCACAGTGTTAGACACCTTGCCTAACACAATGTTCCGTGTAGAACTAGAAAACGGACATGTTGTTACTGCCCACATTTCTGGAAAAATGCGTAAAAACTACATCCGCATTTTGACCGGAGATAAAGTTACGGTTCAATTAACACCGTACGACTTGTCAAAAGGGCGCATTGTTTTCCGCGCGCGCTAATCCGCAATTGTTGTATACAACAATTAAAAAGCCAGCTATTAGCTGGCTTTTTTGATTGTAGTTACCGTACTAATTACACTTCAGCAACTTCATCTTCATATTGAAAATCTAGCTTGCCATCTTTGATACCAACATCTACGTGTCCGCCGTCATTCAAGCGCCCAAACAATATCTCGTTTGCTAATGGTTTACGAAGTTGTTCTCGAATAACTCGAGACATTGGTCTTGCGCCCATAGCTTTGTCGTAACCTTGTTCAGACAACCATAAGCGTGCTTCTGCATTTACTTCCATTGATACGCCGTTAGCATCGAGCTGCGCTTGTAGCTCAACGATAAATTTATCCACTACTTGTTCGATAATGGTTTCATCTAAGTGATTAAACCAAATGATGTTATCTAAGCGGTTTCTAAATTCGGGAGCGAAGATTCGATTAATTTCATCCATGGCATCAAAACTCATGTCCTGCTCTTTAAAACCAATAGCAGAGCGTTGAGTTTCTTTAACCCCGGCGTTACTCGTCATTACCAAGATCACGTTACGGAAGTCAGCATGGCGACCATTATTATCGGTTAGCGTACCGTGATCCATTACTTGTAATAACAAGTTAAATACATCTTCGTGCGCTTTTTCAATTTCGTCCAGCAACACCACGCAATGCGGGTGCTTTAACACGGCATCAGTAAGTAAGCCACCTTGGTCGTAACCCACGTAGCCAGGAGGCGCACCAATCAAGCGAGAAACCGCATGGCGCTCCATGTACTCAGACATATCAAAACGAATTAACTCTACGCCTAAGGCCTTGGCAAGTTGCTGAGTGACCTCAGTTTTACCAACACCGGTAGGGCCGGCAAACAAGAATGAACCTACTGGTTTTTGCTCTGCCCCTAAACCCGAACGGTTTAAGCGAATGGCATCAACTAACACGTCGATGGCAGGGTCTTGACCAAACACCACCATCTTCAAGGTTTCGTTTAAGCTACGCAGTGTTTCTCTATCAGAAGAAGATACCTTTGCTTCAGGAATACGAGCAATCTTGGCAACAATGGCTTCAATATCCCCTGTCCCAATGGTTTTCTTGCGGCGGCTAACTGGCAACATCCGCATGCTTGCACCGGCTTCATCAATCACGTCAATCGCCTTATCGGGCAAGTGACGTTCGTTAATGTACTTAGCGGCAAGCTCAGCAGCACTGCGCATTGCTTGTTTGGTGTAACGTACATCGTGGTGAGCTTCGTAACGGCTTTTTAGGCCCAACAAAATCTTAGTGGTATCTTCGATTGTTGGCTCTACTACATCAACTTTTTGGAAGCGACGTGCAAGTGCACGGTCTTTCTCAAAAATTTGATTGTATTCTTGGTAAGTGGTCGAACCTACACAACGTAATAAACCATTGCTTAACAAAGGCTTAATTAAGTTTGCTGCATCTAATTGACCACCCGATGCAGCACCCGCACCAATGATGGTATGAATTTCATCGATAAACAAAATGGCGTTTTCGGCATTTTCTAGCTGCTTCAATAGTGCTTTAAAACGTTTTTCAAAATCGCCACGGTATTTCGTCCCAGCCAGCAACGATCCAATATCTAAGGAATAGATAGTGGCGTCTTTAATGACATCTGGCACATCTTCGTGAACAATCCGATAGGCAAGCCCTTCGGCAATAGCTGTTTTACCTACGCCGGCTTCCCCCACCAATAGCGGGTTATTTTTACGGCGACGACACAATACTTGAATGGTGCGAGATAACTCTTTATCACGACCAATAAGCGGGTCAATTTTGCCCTTAAGAACTAAGTGATTAAGGTTGCTGGCAAAGCTTTCTAGCTGCTTAGTTTCTTCAGACTGAGCTTCGGTGTCGGAAGGGCTTTGTTCAGCGCTAGGATCTTCATCTTTACGAATACCATGGGAAATAAAGTTAACCACATCTAAACGGCTAATATCAGCCTTTTTGAGAAAATAAACAGCTTGGCTTTCTTGTTCACTAAATATAGCAACCAATACGTTGGCACCACTTACTTCACTGTTACCAGAGGATTGAACATGAAAAACGGCACGCTGAAGAACCCGCTGGAAGCCAAGAGTGGGTTGCGTCTCACGCTCTCCATCTTCCTCAGGAATGGTTGGGGTAGTTTGCTCAATAAAACTGCTTAACTCTTGGTTAAGTTGGTTTAGGTTAGCCCCACAAGCGACTAGGGCTTCCTTGGCGGCAGAATTATCTAATAAACCCAACAACAAGTGCTCTACCGTCATGAATTCGTGTTGTTGCTGTCTTGCTTCTTTAAACGCTTGGTTTAACGTTTGTTCCAACTCTTTATTTAGCATGCATAGGCCCCCTAAAGACAATCAATACTACTTAGCTATGCTTTCTCCATAGTGCACATCAAGGGATGGTCATTTTGTTTAGCATAACTATTTACTTGTGCAGCTTTGGTTTCAGCTACTTCGGCCGTGAAAACCCCACAAACTCCTTTACCTTTATAGTGAATGGTAAGCATTATTTGGGTTGCTTTGTCCAAATCCATATTAAAATACAACTGCAACACCTCAATAACGAACTCCATAGGAGTATAGTCATCATTATTTAAAACCACCTTATACATTGGTGGGGGTGCCGTCTCACTTTTTGCTTGTTTGGTTATTTCTTCAACATCTAACCAATCAGATAATTTGCTCATAAAAACTATAGTAGTAAAAACGCGTCTCTGTTCTCAACATAACCGCTTTGAGTTAACAAGGCTAGTAGAAAAGTAATCTTAAAACTTGACTGTAGTAAATATTTTACTAAATTGTTAAACAACTGACTTAAAGTTGAGTCAAAAGTGACCAACTCGGTCAGTTTGGTAGATAAATTTAATAGGGATATGTCGTATGCCAAGCGGAACAGTTAAGTGGTTTAACAACGCAAAAGGATTTGGTTTTATTTGCCCGGATACAGGTGGAGAAGATATCTTCGCTCACTATTCGACGATTCAAATGGAAGGGTATCGCACCCTAAAAGCTGGCCAGCCAGTTCAATTTGAAACTCAGCAGGGCCCCAAAGGTAGCCACGCAGTAAGCATTGTTTTCGACGACAGTCAAAACTAGCGCTCGCTGCAGCAGCTAATAAAAAACCAGCCGCAAAGGCTGGTTTTTTGTTAGCATTTATTCTAAATGCTAACAAAACCGATGACTAAGCATCGGTTTTGTTGAACTAGCAAAGCTTAACGCAAGCTATCAATTATATCGTTAAACAAGGCACTTGGGCGCATTGCTGCGGCCGCTTTAACGCTATCTGGCTGGTAGTAGCCGTTTAGATCTACTGCAGGCCCTTGAGCAGCGTTTAGCTGCTCAACAATTTCAGCTTCTTGGCTAACTAGCTTTTGAGCTACTTCAGCAAATATAGCTTTCAATTCTTGATCATCATTTTGCTCTGCCAAGCACTGAGCCCAGTACAAACATAGGTAGAAATGGCTACCGCGGTTATCCAACTCTTTCACCTTGCGTGAAGGCGACTTGTTTTCATCCAAGAAAGTACCAGTGGCTTTATCAAGCGTACTAGCAAGTACCGCAGCTTTAGCATTGTTTGAGACTTGACCTAAGTGCTCTAAAGAAGCAGATAAAGCTAAGAACTCCCCCAGAGAATCCCAACGTAGGTGGTTTTCTTTTTCAAACTGCTGTACGTGCTTAGGCGCAGAGCCGCCAGCACCGGTTTCGAACAAACCACCACCATTCATAAGTGGTACAATCGACAACATTTTAGCTGAAGTACCTAGCTCAAGAATTGGGAATAAATCTGTTAAGTAGTCACGTAATACGTTACCCGTTACGGAAATGGTGTCTAAGCCCTGCTTGACTCGCTCTAGCGAGTACTGAGTCGCTTCGCTTGGGGCAAGTACTTTGATTTCTAAACCGCTAGTATCGTGTTCAGCCAAGTACTGCTCTACTTTGCTAATGAGTTGTGCATCGTGAGCACGATTTGCGTCTAACCAGAATACTGCTGGAGTATTGGTTAAGCGAGCGCGGTTAACCGCTAGTTTCACCCAATCACGGATTGGTGCGTCTTTTACTTGGCACATTCTGAAAATGTCGCCTTGCTTAACCGCTTGGCTTAGTACAACTTGGCCATTTTGGTCAACAACTTCAACTGTACCCGCAGCTGGGGCAGTGAAGGTTTTATCGTGTGAACCGTACTCTTCAGCTTTTTGCGCCATTAATCCAACGTTAGCCACAGAGCCCATAGTAGTTGGGTTGAATGCGCCATTTTCTTTACAGAAATCGATAGTTTGCTGGTATACGCTGGCGTAACTACGATCTGGGATAACCGCTTTGGTGTCTTGTTGCTTGCCTTCTGCATTCCACATTTGGCCAGATGCGCGGATCATTGCAGGCATAGACGCATCAATAATTACATCGCTTGGTACGTGTAAGTTAGTGATACCTTTGTCTGAGTCAACCATTGCTAGACCTGGGCGCTGCGCATACACAGCATCAATAGCGGCTTTAATTTCTTCTTGCTTAGCTGCGTCTAACTGTTGAATTTTTGCATAAACATCACCTAAGCCATTGCTTACATCAACACCTAGCTCTTCAAACAGCTCGCCATATTTAGCAAACACATCTTTAAAGAATACTTTAACAACGTGACCAAAGATGATTGGGTCTGATACCTTCATCATAGTTGCTTTCATGTGTAGCGAGAACAAAATGCCTTTGGCTTTAGCATCTTCGATTTCAGCTTCAATAAAAGAAGAAAGCTCCGCAACGTTTAGTGCTGCAGCATCAATTACTTCGCCAGCTAATACTGGAAAAGCTTCTTTTAAAGTGATGGTTTCACCAGCTTCAGTTTTTAACTGAATAGCTACAGAGCCAGCTTCTTGGATAGTGGTAGAAACTTCGCTGCCATAAAAATCACCTTGGCTCATGCTAGCAACGTGGCTTAATGAATCTTTCGACCATGCTCCCATTGAATGCGGATTGTTGCGTGCGTATTGCTTAACAGAGCCTGGTGCACGACGGTCTGAGTTACCTTCACGCAATACTGGGTTAACTGCGCTACCTTTTACTTTGTCGTATTTGGCTTTAGCGTCACGCTCTTGATCATTACTTGGCTCTTCTGGGTAATCTGGCAGCGCGTAGCCTTGAGCTTGCAACTCTTTAATGGCCGCTTTTAATTGTGGAACCGAAGCACTGATATTAGGCAGCTTGATAATGTTAGCTTCTGGCTTTTTAGCCAATTCGCCTAGCTCGGCTAAGGCATCAGAGATCTGTTGTTGTTCAGTTAAACATTCAGGAAAGCTAGCAATAATTCGGCCGGCTAAAGAAATATCACGGGTTTCTACATCAACACCAGCAGCATTAGTAAACGCTTGTACAATAGGTAACAGTGAGTAAGTGGCTAAGGCTGGCGCTTCGTCCGTTAAGGTATAAATTATCTTTGACGTCATGTCGGTCCCTAAAAGTTGTGGTTGCTCTCGCAATGGCTGCCATTTTTATACAAATGATCGAGTCTGCGAGGTGGTTAGCAAGCAATAAAAAACTACAAAGTTGGTTTACTTATCTACTCACCGTCCAATAATTCGGCCAAAATAATAAACCATTTACAAACGCTTTAACATTGTTTTACTAGTGGTACATCCATTAGATGTTACAATTGCCGCCATGAATAAGTTCGCAAAACCCCAACAGTCGCGTCGTTTTAAACGAAAGGCTGAGACCAAATCAGTTAAACCGCTCAATGGCCCGCGCCGTTTAGTTCTGTTCAACAAACCCTTTGATGTACTTAGCCAGTTTACCGATGGCCAAGGCAGAGCTACTTTAAAAGACTATATCGACATTCCCGATGTATATGCCGCCGGCCGGTTAGACAGAGATAGTGAAGGCTTATTGCTGTTAACAAACGACGGAAAACTGCAACATAAGCTTGCCAACCCAAAAGCTAAAACCGCAAAAACCTACTGGGCGCAAGTTGAAGGCGCGCCTAAAGATGCTGATTTGGAGCCCTTGCGTAAAGGCATAGTGCTAAAAGACGGCCGCTGTTTACCGGCTAAAGTCGTGCTTATGGACGAACCTGATTTATGGCCTCGCAACCCACCAGTTCGAGAGCGTAAATCCATTCCAACAACTTGGTTAAGCATTAGCATTAAAGAGGGCCGAAATAGGCAGGTTCGCCGCATGACAGCAGCTATTGGCTTCCCCACCCTGCGCTTGGTTCGCTATCAAATTGGTCGCTATACCTTAGATGGAATAGACAACGGCAGTTACCAACAATTAGTGGGCGAAGAGCTCTCCTAGAACTACATGCTGAAATGCTGTTTTCGTCACAGTTTTTCTGGTAGAATTCGCCGCAAATTTTTCCCAACAAGTTAGCATGAACTCAAACAACACTAAAAAAGTGATTGTCGGTATGTCCGGCGGCGTTGACTCTTCCGTTTCAGCCTACTTGCTTATTCAGCAAGGCTATCAGGTTGAAGGTCTTTTTATGAAGAACTGGGAAGAAGACGACAACAGCGAATATTGTGCAGCGGCAGAAGATTTAGCCGACGCTCAAGCTGTGTGTGACAAATTAGGTATAAAGCTACATACCATTAACTTCTCAGCAGAATACTGGGATAACGTATTTGAACACTTCCTCGAAGAGTACAAAGCGGGTCGCACGCCTAATCCAGACATTATGTGTAACAAGGAAATTAAGTTTAAGGCATTTTTGGAATTTGCCGCAGAAGAATTGTCAGCCGACTACATCGCCACTGGCCACTATGTGCAGCGCCGTTTTCAAGACGGTCACTGGCAAATGCTACGCGGCCTAGACAGCAATAAAGATCAAAGCTACTTCTTGTATACACTAGAAGAAAAGCATATTGCGCAAACACTCTTCCCAGTAGGTGAAATAGAAAAGCCAGAAGTGCGCCGCATTGCCGAAGAACAAGGCCTTATCACCGCCAACAAAAAAGACTCCACAGGTATCTGCTTTATTGGCGAGCGTAAGTTTACTGACTTCCTAGCCCAATACCTACCAGCACAACCGGGTGATATTGAAACCTGTGAAGGCAAAGTAATTGGTAAGCACCAAGGTTTGATGTACCACACCCTAGGCCAACGAAAAGGTTTAGGCATTGGCGGCACCAAAGACGGTGACGAGACTCCTTGGTACACCGTAGATAAAGATATTGAGCGCAACGTGCTGATTGTTGGCCAAGGGCACGATCACCCTCGCCTAAAATCTCGGGCACTTATTGCAGGCCAATTACATTGGGTAGACCGCAAAACCATCACCGAAAAACTGCGTTGTAGCGTTAAAATTCGTTACCGCCAGCAAGACGTTGCCTGCACCATTATCCCGCGTGAAAACGACGAAATTGAAGTGGTATTTGATGAGCCGCAAATAGCGGTTACTCCAGGACAATCAGCGGTATTTTATCTAAACGAAGTATGTTTAGGCGGCGGTATCATTGAACAAAAGATTGGCCTATAGCCTATGAGCAATGCAATCAACGACCGCGTTATCGCTTTTGCAGGGATCTGCCAAGCCGCTAAACTGGTGCAAGACGTAGCCAGAACCAGCAACTGCGACGAAGCAAGTTTAAAAACCAGCTTAAGTAGTATTCTAATAACTAACCCCAACGAAACCGTTGAGGTATTTGGTTCTTTAGAGCAACTTAAATTGGGCTTGGGTGTAATGAGCGGCCAACTGAGCAACCAACAAGAAAAGCGTAACGCCGAGATCACACGTTACCTAGTTAGCTTGTTGGCCCTAGAGCGCCGTTTAAATAAACGCCCAGACTTATTGAACATGATGGGCGAACGTATTGGCCAACTAGATAGACAACTACAGCATTTTGATTTGCTCGACCAACAAGTTTTGGGTGGAATTGCTGACATTTACAGCGACATTATTAGCCCGCTTGGTCCGCGCATTCAAGTAGCCGGAAACGTAAGTTATTTACAGCAACCAGTAGTACAACATAAAGTTCGCGCGCTACTGCTAGCCGGTATTCGCGCCAGTGTATTGTGGCGCCAATTAGGCGGCCAACGACGCCAGCTACTGTTTTCACGTAAAAACTACTTGCAGCAAACAACACAACTTTTACACACCATTGATTAGTTAATTTAGGAGATCACCATGGAACTGTCGGCCTTGACAGCCATTTCCCCGATAGACGGACGCTACGGGGATAAAACTTCTGAACTACGTAGTATTTTTAGCGAGTTTGGCTTAATTAAATACCGCGTACGAGTAGAAATTCGTTGGTTACAAAAACTTGCTCAACAGCAAAACATTGCTGAAGTACCAAGCTTCTCTCCTGAAGCTATCGCATTTCTAGATAGCATTAACGACAACTTTAGCGAAGCAGACGCTGCACGCGTTAAAGAAATTGAACGTACCACCAACCACGATGTAAAAGCGGTTGAATACTTCTTAAAAGAAAAAGTAGCGGCAAATGCTGAGCTTGATGCTGTATCTGAGTTCATCCACTTTGCTTGTACCTCTGAAGACATTAACAACCTTTCGCACGCGTTAATGCTTAACGAAGCACGCAGCGAAGTATTAGTGCCTTACTTGCAAAAGCTTATTGATTCAATCACCGAGCTAGCAAAAGAGCTACGTGCAACTCCGCTACTTTCACGCACTCACGGCCAACCGGCTTCGCCAAGCACCATGGGCAAAGAAATGGCCAACGTAGTAGCTCGTTTACGTCGCCAGCTTAAGCAAATTGAAGCAGTTGAAGTATTAGGTAAAATTAACGGCGCCGTAGGTAACTACAACGCCCACATCTCTGCTTACCCAGAAGTAGACTGGCACCAATTCTCAGAAGAGTTTGTTACCAGCCTAGGTGTACAGTGGAACCCATACACTACGCAGATTGAGCCGCACGATTACATCGCCGAGCTATACGATGCCATCGCTCGCTTCAACACCATTTTGCTAGACTTTGACCGCGACATTTGGGGCTACATTTGCCTAGGTCACTTTAAGCAAAAAACCATTGCTGGCGAAATTGGCTCATCAACTATGCCGCACAAAGTTAACCCAATCGACTTCGAAAACTCAGAAGGTAACTTGGGTATCGCAAACGCCTTGTTTGGCCACCTAGCGGCTAAACTACCAGTTTCTCGCTGGCAGCGTGACCTTACCGACTCAACGGTATTGCGTAATCTTGGTGTAGCCATGGGTTACTCGTTAATCGCGTACCAAGCCACCCTTAAAGGTGTGAGCAAGCTACAAGTAAACGAAGAAAACTTACTTAGCGATTTAGATAGCAACTGGGAAGTTTTAGCCGAGCCTGTGCAAACCGTTATGCGCCGCTACGGCATCGAAAAGCCTTACGAGAAATTAAAAGAACTCACTCGTGGTAAACGTGTAGACGCACAAGCCATGCGTGAATTTATCGATGGTTTAGACATGCCAGAATCAGCCAAAGACGAGCTGAAGAAAATGACCCCAGCCAACTACATCGGTGATGCGGTTAAGCTAGTAGACCAGCTGTAATAACTGCGGCCTATAGCCTCCCGCTTAAGGCCTAGTTAATGCCAAAAGCCACAACAGATGTTGTGGCTTTTTATTTACCGCAAAACACCAAGCCACCTCAAACAAAATAGTAGTTCTACCAATGCTACAGAAGCACGCCTCAAGCTGTATCCACACACTATGATTGAATTTAAACCATTTTTAGTTCACACATAATCCAAACCACGCGCATTAATCCTTGAGCCAGATATATTATAGCATTAGTATCAAACACTTAGACTAGTGTTAAATTAGACAATAGGTTTATTACTGTGCATGCTCGTTTTGCCAGAAAGCGTAATGAGCCTTATTCTTAATTGTTTACTCAATTCAAATAATTAGCTATGCGCGTTTTCACTGGTCTAACAAGGTAAACGCGCATGCGCAATATACAAATGTTATAAGCCAAAAGGAGTTCGGTATCAATTTCATCCAACTATGGCTTCTTAGAAAGCTAAACAAGAAGCCTGCTCCAGAAACAATTCCACGTTCAGGCGATGCTGCTCATTTGGTGGACTGTGTTGTTATTTATGTAAGATCAACAGATGATAGTTGGACTTTACTAGTTAAAAATGTGCACAAAAAAGGACTTGAAGGTAAGTTCTGGAGTGGTGAAAAAGACCATTCTGACGTTTGCATTCCTTTTTCTTTGCTTAAAGATGAAAAACTAGATATCACCCACTTTTTTGGAGCGTATGACCTTAAATATAAATCCCTCACCGATTACTTCTTTTCAGGAGTATTACCCGTTGATAGGTGTAAAATCTGGTTAGGTAAATTAGATCAGTTTCTTTTTAACCGAAAAGGACTAATTAGGTCAGAACGCATTGATACTCTCAAACTTATTTTAGAGAAAACAATCGAGAATAGAAACTTTAAGCTTAATGAGATTACATTGGCTACCATGCTCCACACTCAGAAGTGGGTCTTTCACCCAGATAAAGAGCGCCAACTTAGTTACGGTAAATTATTACTAGAGTCTTTAGTTGAAAGTGGTGAATTAATAAAAGAGCGCTTTGAATACAAGCTTTCAGCTAAAGCATTGAACACAATCTCTGATTATGAAGATGAATTTAGAAAGCACAATCAAAATTTAGCACAATCTAAATCTATGAAGTGGCTCACAATTGTATTAATCGTCGTAGCTATAGTGCAAACAACGGTAGCTTACATAACATCGAAGTAAATGGCTTATCAAGCCATTAATCAGGGACAAATAACAGTTGGCTTTTGTTCACTGCGTTCACTATTTTAGCCAATAATTATTTGCCCGTTAATGGGGAGTTAGAATTTAGAATATGGCATATGACAAAACTCTGATTGCTGAAAATGGAGAAGAATTTCCTTATTCAGAATCATTTGATAATGAAACGTACTATTACCACATCAGTATCGTGTCAGGGCGGGATCGCACTTTGTTAACTAATATGATCTAATTGTGCCAAACCCTCAGCAGCACAGTCATTTTGAACCTTATTGAACACTTATCTGTTGTAGAAGATACTCGATCGGACATCAACCAGAAACACAACCTTATTGATGTTATGTTCCTTGTGATCAGCGCTATCGCATCGGGATGCGAAGGTTGGCAAGACATTGAATTTTTTGGAGAAGAAAAACTCGACTGGTTAAGAAAATATCGACCATTCGAGCATGGCATCCCTCGAAGACACACGATAGCTCGCATCTTGCGTTCCGTTGTTGCGGAATCTTTGCTTGAAGCTTTGGCTCTTTGGATTAACGAACAACGAACTACTCAGAACAAACCCATTATCGCTTTTGACGGAAAGGTTCTACGGGGCTCCTATCGTAACGACAGGAAAACAGCATTGCAGTTGGTCACGGCTTACGACACCGAGCGTGGCCTCGTTCTAAGCCAAAAGCCGACTGAGACTAAAAATGGTGAAATAAGCATTGTTCGTCAAATGCTTGATGTCATTAATGTAAAGGGTAGTGTTGTCACGGTTGATGCACTGCATTGCCAGCGTGAAACACTAGAAAAAATCAAAGAAAAACAAGCGCATGTTGTTGTCCAGGTTAAGAATAATCAGCCCAAGCTTAGAGCGGCTGTTGTGGAGCAGTTCCAAGCGATTTTTGATGCAGGTAAAGAGAAAATAGTCACCGAGGTCAAAGAGAAAAAACATGGTCGCAGCGAAGAGCGATACGTATTTCAGATAAAGGCCAAATTGCCCGACGAATTGGCGAAGAAATGGCCGACGATAAGAAGCATCATAGCAGTGGAACGCCATCGTGTGATCAATGGTAAAGGTACTGTAGATACCTCTTACTACATTAGTTCTTTGTCGCCAAACCACAAACTACTGGGCCATTATATTCGCCAGCATTGGCGGATTGAGAACAGCCAACATTATGTTTTAGATGTTGTTTTTAAAGAAGATAGCTCTCGTATTACTTTAGATGGTGCCGTTGAAAACATTGCGTTATCTAGACGTTTTGTGATGAATATGCTCAAGCAATGCGAATGTGGTGCGCCGAGCCAAAAAGTGAAGCTGAAGAAAGCGGGTTGGAACGATGATTATAGGGCAAGAGTCTTCTTTGGGTTATAAATCCATCAAAGTATGCTCCCGCCCTGAGTATCGTGTGGGGCGATAGAGATGGAGAGCTAGTAATCTTAAAGTTTGGCTCTCATATAGAATTTGATGATGATGGTAGCTGGTTAGACTTTAATGTTTCACCAGAAGAAATTTTTCCCAATCATAATAAGTTAAGCGAGTCTGAAATCTTCAAGTATATGAGTATCCTTTCAGAGCGAGAATCAGAAGCTACCGTTTATACAAAGAAGGAAATGGAACTAAACCACCAAAAGTTCCTAAAACTAAGTACGTGAAACAAGATTCTAACAAGAACATAAATGATCTCCCACAAAAGGGCCTGTAGGCTTTCACTGCTACGCAGCTCGGCTCATTATGTGAGCATTAACTCTAAAGCAAAAAAAAGCAGCCCATGGCTGCTTTTTCTAACTTCGATGTAAGCTGCTAGGCGTTTAAGCCTTGGCTTTTTAGGTACTCTTCGTAAGTACCGTGGAAGTCTACAATACCTTCTGGCGTCATTTCGATGATGCGTGTGGCAAGGCTTGATACAAACTCTCGGTCGTGGCTTACAAACACCAAAGTGCCTGGGTAGTTTTCTAAGGCCAAGTTGAGTGACTCAATAGATTCCATGTCCAAGTGGTTGGTTGGCTCGTCCATCACCATAATGTTTGGCTTTTGCAAAATCATTTTGCCAAACAGCATACGGCCTTGTTCACCACCAGAGATTACTTTAACGGATTTGTTAATGTCTTGCTGTGAGAACAATAAGCGGCCTAAGGTGCCACGAATCACTTGCTCGTCATCGCCCTCTTTACCCCATTGCCACATCCAATCAATCAGGTTTTTATCTTCTTCAAAATCAGCTGCATGATCCTGTGCGTAGTAACCAAGCTGAGCATTTTCAGACCATTTAATGCTGCCACCAAAATCAGTATCACCGACTAAACATTTAAGAAAAGTAGTTTTACCAATACCGTTGGGGCCAATTACCGCAATGCGTTCGCCTACTTCAACCATTAGGTTTAGATCTTTAAACAAGGTTTCTTCATAGCTTTTTTCCAAACCTTCAATTTGTAAGGCTAAGCGGTGCAGCTTTTTCTCTTCTTCAAAGCGAATGTAAGGGTTTTGGCGGCTCGAAGGCTTAACTTCGGCCAATTGAATTTTATCAATTTGCTTGGCACGAGAAGTAGCTTGCTTAGACTTAGAAGCATTAGCAGAGAAACGGCTAACAAAGGTTTTAAGCTCGGCAATTTGGGCTTTTTTCTTGGCGTTGTCCGACAACATTTGCTCGCGAGCTTGGGTTGCAGCTGTCATATATTCGTCGTAAGAACCAGGGAACGTACGCAGCTCACCGTAATCCAAATCGGCCATGTGGGTACACACACTGTT
Organism: Agarivorans litoreus; assembly: GCF_019649015.1. Lineage (NCBI taxonomy): Bacteria > Pseudomonadati > Pseudomonadota > Gammaproteobacteria > Alteromonadales > Alteromonadaceae > Agarivorans > Agarivorans litoreus. The sequence goes on from NZ_BLPI01000001.1 coordinate 231,374, forward strand.
TAAGAAGTGGCGGTCGTGCGAGATGATGATCATGGTGCAGTTACGCTCGTTTAGCACTCCTTCTAGCCAACGAATGGTATTAATATCCAAGTTGTTGGTAGGCTCATCTAAAAGCATAATGTCAGGGTCACCAAACAATACTTGGGCTAACAATACACGCAGTTTCCAGCCAGGAGCTACTTCGCTCATTGGGCCGTAATGTTGCTCGATAGGAATGCCAACACCTAGCAGTAACTCACCGGCGCGCGCTTCGGCGGTGTAACCATCCATTTCAGCAAATTCGGCTTCTAGCTCAGCAGCGCGAATGCCATCTTCTTCACTCATCTCTGGGTTAGCATAGATCGCGTCGCGCTCAGATTTAACCGCCCACAGTTCCTCGTAACCCATAATAACGGTATCGATAACCGCTTTATCTTCGTAAGCAAACTGGTCCTGCTTTAGCTTACCAATGCGCTCGTTAGGATCTTTAGATACATTGCCGGCACTTGGCTCCAAATCGCCACCCAATATTTTCATAAAGGTAGATTTACCACAGCCATTGGCACCAATAAGACCATAGCGATTACCTTCGCCAAATTTAACTGAGACATTTTCGAACAATGGCTTAGCGCCAAATTGCATAGTGACATTAGAAGAAGTAAGCAATGTAAATATTCCGCTTGGTTACGTTACACCAGCAATTTGCTGGGTAATCTGATGGCTAAATTGTTTGGTCGCGCATTATGCCACAACTTGCTCAAACAACGCACATATTAAGACAAAGATCACATAAGCTTAGCCATTTTCCGCTAATACGCCGTAAAACTAAGCACTCAAGAGCTAGCTTAGCGCTTTTATATGACGGCTTAGTTTATTTGGATTATTCTAACAACTCATCATCGTAACGAGGACGAACCATGTCTGACGCTAATAACATTGCTAAAGCCGATAGCCATTCACGCCTGCAATACTTAATTAAAGAAAGCAAAGCTCAAAATCAATTATGGATCTTAATCGACGACGATGGCTGCGTAATGCTTAACTCAGAAGATGAAGACTGCGTACCCGTGTGGCCAAGTAAGGAATTTGCTGACGCTTGGGCCACCGGAGATTGGCAGCACTGTAAAGCCGAAGCAATCTCGCTAAACAAATGGCGTAGCCGCTGGACCGAAGGGCTAACCGGTGACGAGCTGTATGTTGCGGTTTTTCCTAACGAGCAAGAAGAAGGCTTAATTTTATCGCCTTACGAGTTTGAAGATGCCTTAGGTAAAGGCCGTTAACAAATAAACCGCCTTAGATTAAAGCCTTAATCTAAGGCGGTTTATTAAACGCTTATACGAGTGACTACCAGCCTTGGGTATGTTTCTCAATTAACTGGCAATACAACTCAACTTGTTCGGGATTGTCATTTAACGCTGAAATATAATGATATTGTTCCCCACCCGCTTCTAAAAACTCATCACGTAACTCACAAGACACTTCTTCAATGGTCTCTAAGCAATCTGCTGAAAAAGCCGGAGAAATTACATCTACCGATTTAACGCCCTGCTCTGCAAGTTGATGCAGTAACTGGTCGGTATAGGGTTTAACCCATGGATCTTTACCAAAACGGGATTGATAACATAAGCGCCACTGATTTTGCTTAAGCCCTAATACTGCGGCCACTTTGGCTGCCGTATCTTCACACTGCTGCGGGTAAGGGTCGCCATTTCGTGCGTAACGCTCTGGGATACCATGAAAAGAAAACAACAATACTTCACCGCGCGCCGTCAGCTCCCAATGCTGCTTTATCGAATTTGCTAAAGCTTGAATATAAGCTGGCTCGGCATAGTAGTCTTTAACCATGCGTAATTCAGGCAAGTTGTAAGTATTTTTAAGTGCTTTGGCGTAAGCATCAAAAACCGGAGCAGTAGTTGATACCGAATACTGAGGATACATTGGCAATAACAGTACTTTTTGATGTCCCGCATCTAGCACTTGATTAACCACCTCTTTAATATCGGGTGAGCTATAAGTCATGGCTAAATGTACTTCGTACTTATCGCTAAGTTTGGCCGACACTTTATTGCGAATTTGTTCGCTAATCACCTTAAGGGGCGAGCCATTCTTTAGCCAAATTTGTTGGTAAAGCTTGGCAACACGTCGTGAGCGCAAGGGCAAAATAACGCAATATAATAGTGGCAACCATAATAACTTAGGAAGGTTTACCACTCGCTTATCTGATAAAAAACGCCCCAGAAACTTCGCTACAGCGTCAGGTGTCGCTTCATCTGGTGTTCCAAGGTTCACCAATACTACGGCACATTTTAACTCGTTGTCATGTTGTGACATTCAACTATTCCCTAAAAGTGGACAACACAGTGTACGGCATTTTTAGGCATAAAAAAAAGCGGCAATTGCCGCTTTTTTGCAAATCGTAATTAGCAATTAATCAAGTAATTCAACCAATTGATTGCTAATTGCTTCAACAGACTGAGTACCGTCTAGTTTGAAGTATTTGCTGTTACCTAACTCTGCTTCTTTACCGTAGTAGCTGACTAATGGTTTAGTTTGCTCATGGTAAATCGCTAGGCGGTCACGTACGATGCTTTCTTCGTCGTCTGGGCGAATAACTAAATCTTCGCCGCTTACGTCGTCTTTGCCTTCAACCTTAGGTGGGTTGTAAACAATGTGGTAAACACGGCCGCTGCCTGGGTGAACTCGACGCCCACTCATGCGTTTGACGATTTCTTCGTCGGCAACGTCAAATTCTAATACCGCATCAATGTTAATGCCGGCTTCTTTCATTGCATCAGCTTGAGGGATGGTACGAGGGAAACCATCTAACAAAAAGCCTTTTTCGCAATCGTCTTCAAGAATACGTTCTTTTACTAGGCCAATAATTAACTCATCGGAAACTAATTGCCCTGCATCCATTACTTCTTTTGCTTTGATGCCTAAAGCTGTGCCAGCTTTTACAGCGGCGCGAAGCATATCGCCAGTAGAGATTTGAGGGATGCCGTAACGCTCCATAATAAATTGTGCTTGGGTACCTTTACCCGCACCTGGAGCGCCTAAAAGAATAATGCGCATAATTTGCTGTTCCTTGGTCTAGTTTTTAGTGCTTTTACAAGAGACGTGAATTTACACTGATGAGGCCAGAACTACAAGGGAAGCTCGACTAAAGTTCAGTTTGACGAAGCTCTGCATAATAACGCTGTTTATTACTATACATGTTCTGATCTGCTAGCTTGTACAAACCACTAAAGTCTACATCGGTGGTTGAGGCATAGCCCACCGAAAAGCTAACTAAAGGTTCACCGCCAAAGCTATTCAGATCAATACCTACTTGATTATTTTGTCGTGAGGTTAGTCGCTCTTTTAGTAGACTAGCAGATTGTAGCTGAACGCCTGATAATACTGCCGCAAATTCATCACCACCAATCCGATAAAAATCTTCAGTTAAACCTCCACAACAATCGGCTAATACTCTAGCCACAGAAATAATCAACTGATCTCCCTTCTCATGGCCTTTTTCATCGTTCATTTGTTTTAAGCCGTTTACGTCAATAATAAACAAACCCACCTCGGCATCGAGTTGAGTTTCTAATGAGAATTGCAATTCATCAAAGGCTTTACGATTTTTGATGCCGGTTAAAGAATCTGTTCTCGCCACATGATCTAGCTCTTCATTTAGTGTTCTATTTTCTAAAAATGCGCTCAGTTCGGTGATAAACAGCAGAATTCGGTTGCTGCGTTCTTCGGTTAACTTGGGTTCGTTAATAAGCAACCAGCCCATTTTACCGCCGCCACAGCGAATGCCAAAAACATTGACGAGTTGTTGCTTAAATTCGATGCTAAATCTATCCCAACGCTGTCGAGATCTCTCTAAAACGCGATTGCCGAGCAGTTCAAAGCTTTCAACTTCAACAGACAAACTATCATTTACCATACGGTGACCGCGCGATTGTGGTAAGTGAATCACCAAGCCAATATTGGGAAAGCACATTGACAATATACGTAGGGCATCATTAGCGATTTGTCGATTACCTACACTGGCTTCTAACACCCGCCTAAACTGCACTAACTGTTGGAAAAAGAAATTACTTTGCGCCAAGTTATCCATCGACAATTCTAAATCTCGGGTGCGCTCTTCTACTTTATATTCCAACTGACTATTTAAATTTTGTACTTCTTCTAAGTACCCTGCTCGTAATTTATCGATTCGCGCCAGTTCTTGGTTCTTTTCATTAACAGTGCGTAATTGCTCGCCAATAGTACTTTTCATTTCTGTGAGCAGGTTTGCGACATCGGCAAACTCTTGAATAATTAATTTGCCGTTGTTCAGAGAATCAGAATTCCGCCCCTTTTCAAAGTCTCGAATTAGGCCGTACAAACGGCCAAATGCTTTTGCCACCAAATGAGCAAACAACATCACCACCACAATAATCAAGCCTATCACAATGACACTAGAGGCCATGCCAGGAGCCATAGCCTCCTTAACTTGGTTAGCTAGACTCTCTAAACGTTGACCCACTTTTATTTTTATCCAAACTGAGTTCTGATAATTTCGACCTGAAATTATCAGCCGACTACCGTGAGTAACATCGTAAGCGTCATCACCGATAAGATTACCTACCAACTGTTCATCTCGATAAAAAACAGCCAAGCTTTCTTGATCATCAAGCCTATTAGCAGCAACTTCAGCAAGCTTATAAATGGGAACAACGGCGATTAAATAACCTTTCACTACAATGCGGTCTATAGCTCGGTCGGAATATATGGGGACAACATAAACCAAACTGTGGTGTTGACCACTTTTGCCGACTAAGGAGTAGTTATCTACTAAATAAACTTGGCTTTTTGATTCAAAATCTTTAATCGCAAAGGGGCTATCGTAACGTTGTTGCAATATATTGGATTGCTCAAGCGCAAGTATGTTTCCACCGTAGGACTCCACCACAAAACCATCGGCCTCGACCAAATAAAGAGATTCTACCAGTGGAGTATCTAAGACGAAGTTACCAAGAATATCAGGCAGGTGAATAGAGTATAACAAGTCGTCAATGCCGTTCACTACGCTCTCTTGCTCAGAAAGTAAACGCAAACCATTAGTTAAAATTTCATTACTATGTTGAAGCTCAGCAGTAATTTGACTAGCAGAAGCAGCCAATCGGCTATCAACTGATTGATACACAAAATTATACATCTGTTTATACAGTGTAAAAGAGAGCACCGAAACCGGAACAATGGCTACGAAGATCAATAATAAAAATGTGATAGACCGAAGTCTTATTGTCATTTTTTGCGTCCGCGTTTTCGGGTTTCTTTATCCGCTATGGTTTGCATAAATTGAGTAGCTTGTTCTACCGAGTAATTATGCTCCATATACCGATTAAAGCCGCGATCTAAAGCTAACCACACCACGGTCATTTCAGCAGCACCGGGCATCGCTCTAGTTTTGTCCATTTGTTTTAACATGTTTTGTTCATTTGGATTGTTATCTTTAATTATTTTTGAAACTAGCTCAACATTGGCTGGGATTAAACCGCCTTGCTGATAAATAATACTTTGTGCATCATGCTGCTGCATAAATCCACTAAATTGCTTAATTTGTTGGTAATTTTCATCTGACGTTGAGAGACGAGGAAAAGCTAACACATAACCAGAAAACATCGGCAACATTGGCTGACCTTTAATATTGGGTAAAGTGCTTACGCCTAGCCGCTCATCCATACTTTGTTTCAATTCTTTATAAATCCAATCACCGTTAATCATATAAGCGGACTGACCGCTCTTAAATCGTTCTACACTGCAATCGTGATTGCATTTTGGATCCACCAAGCCAATATCTTTAAGCTGTTTGTAAAACGTTAAAGCTTGCTGCATTTCTTTGGTATCTAAAGTTATTTTGCCGTCATTAAGTGGCCACCCTTGAAATGCAGTTAAGAATGGAATGAACCAATACATCTCAGAGTAATTCCAAACAATAGCTCGTTGCTCACCTTGGCTAAGCGCTGATTGCTGCTCTAACAACTCGGCCCAAGAGCTTACGGGTTGTTTAACTAAGTCTTTATTGTAGTAAAGCACCAAATGGTTACCTTGAAACAACGGTAGCCCATATTGTTGATTGTCGGTAAAACCTGCTTTTAGTACGCGTGGTTCAATTTGGGGAATAATCCAGTCTTTAGGTACCGGAGCTAAGGAGATCAAGTCATGCATGCCAACAAAATCACTAGGCACATAAAGAATATCTGGCAAGGTATTAGTGCGGGCTTGGTTAAGCACCTCTTCGCGTAATCGCTCTGACAAGAAGTTATTTTTTTCAACGGTTACGCCGGACAGTCTTTCAAATTCAATAATGGCGTTATCGAGATATTGAGATGGATTATGAGCATTCCACAATGTGACTTTTGCGTTAGCCTGAGCAAGCGTAAACATTAAGCCTATTAACAGCAGTATTTTGCGCATGTTAGCTACCTTTCCGTTATTATTTTTTGTTTAGTGTAGCAATGATTTATCGCTTTATCTGTGAACTCATCCTCTACGTTCACCTCTAAGTCATCTGATCAGTTTAGACGTGATCAAGTAACAGATAACGGTTTTATTTTAAGTCTAAATTCGAAAACAATAGGTAATAAAAAAGGCAGCACATAGTGCTGCCTGCTATTAACTAATAGTTTGCTTAAGCTAATAGTTGGTTAACACGCTTAATAAACGCCGATGGATTTTCTAAACTACCGCGCTCAGCAAGGGTTGCCTGATCAAGCAGTAAGTTTGCCCATTCCGCAAATTTAGCTTCGTCTTGCTCATCGGCAACACGTTTAACTAATGCATGCTGAGGGTTTAATTCAAAAATGTATTTTTGATCAGGTACATCTTGACCAACCGCTTGCATCAACTTCTGCATTTGCGTGCTCATGTCGTTGTCATCAACAACAATACAAGAAGGCGTATCGGTTAAACGGTAAGTTAAGCGAACATCTTTAACCTTGTCACCCAAACTTTCTTTCATGCGCTCAACAAAGCTTGCGTATTCGCTTTCGTCTTGCTCTTTCTGCTTCTTAGTTTCTTCGTCATCTAAGTCGCCAAGGTCTAAATCACCTTTAGTTACAGAAACAAGCGTTTTACCTTCCGCCTCTGGCAAATGGCTAATTAACCATTCATCAACGCGATCATGCATTAACAATACTTCAATGCCTTTACGCTTAAAGATTTCCAAGTGCGGGCTGTTAGCAGCTGCGGCGTAACTGTCGGCTGTAACATAGTAAATCTTGTCTTGGCCTTCTTTCATGCGCTCGATGTAATCGGCAAACGAAACATTTTGCTCAGCACTGTCGCTATTAGTAGAAGCAAAACGCAGTAGCTTAGCGATTTGCTCTTTATTAGCGAAATCTTCCGCAGGGCCTTCTTTTAGCACTTGGCCAAATTCAGTCCAGAACGTTTGGTATTTTTCTGCATCGTTCTTCGCCATGCGCTCAAGCATAGTAAGAACACGCTTAGTACATGCACTTCGTAAATTAGCAGTTGTTTTAGTATCTTGAAGGATCTCACGCGATACGTTTAGTGGAAGGTCGTTTGAATCTAAAACACCTTTTACAAAGCGCAAGTAACCCGGCATAAACTCGTCAGCGTCGTCCATAATGAATACACGTTGAACATACAGCTTAAGGCCATGTTGGCGCTCACGGTTCCACAAATCAAATGGGGCTTTGCTTGGGATGTATAGCAAGCTGGTGTAATCCTGCTTACCTTCAACTTTGTTGTGCGCCCAAGTTAGTGGGTCTGCGAAGTCATGAGAAATGTGCTTGTAAAACTCGTTGTACTCGTCTTTAGAGATATCACTTTTTCCGCGAGTCCATAGAGCAGTTGCTTTGTTAATGGCTTCCCATTCACCTGGAACTGCTGCAACTTTTTCACCGTCTGGACCTTCAGACTCAGGCGTTTCGTCTTTCCACATTTGAACTGGAATTGAAATATGATCTGAGTACTTAGTAATGATAGAGCGTACTTTCCAGCTATCTAGGAACTCATGTTCATCTTCACGTAAGTGAAGAATAATATCGGTACCACGGCCTTCTTTTGTAATATCGGCAACGGTGTAGTCACCTTCGCCAGCACTTTCCCAACGCACGCCTTGGCTAGCTTCTGCACCCGCAGCACGGGTTTCAACGGTTACTTTATCGGCTACGATAAATGCTGAGTAAAAACCAACACCAAATTGACCAATTAGTTGCGAGTCTTTGGCGCTATCGCCACTTAACTGACCAAAAAACTCTTTAGTGCCAGACTTAGCAATAGTACCAAGATGCTCAACAACTTCATCGCGGGTCATACCAATACCGTTATCCGACAAGGTAATAGTTTTCGCTTCTTGGTCGAAGCTTACACGTACACGTAAGTCACCATCATTTTCAAATAAAGCGTTATTTTCTAAAGCTTTAAAACGCAGTTTATCGGCAGCATCGGCTGCGTTAGAGACTAATTCGCGTAAGAAAATTTCTTTGTTTGAATATAGAGAGTGGATCATCAACTGGAGTAATTGTTTGACTTCAGTTTGAAAGCCATGAGTTTCTGCATGAGCTGCATCAGTCATCGTATTGTTTCCTTGCTTTTACACATACTTCGTTAGTTGCTAAACGATATGGGGGTAGCCAATTTTAATTTCAAGCAAACAATTCAAAAATTTATAAATGAACAAAAAAAGCCCACCAGAAGTGAGCTTTAGATCTGATGATTGCCAAATATTAGTCGATTTGCTGACGACCAATCAAGGAGTGAGAAAGTGTAGTGCCATCTACGCTGTCTAGCTCACCACCTAGTGGCACGCCATGTGCAATTCTTGATACTTTAATTTGATAACGTTTGGCCATATCGGCGATGTAATAAGCGGTAGCCTCGCCTTCTACGGTGGGATTAGTTGCGAGGATCAATTCAGCTACCTCTTCTTGGGCCAAGCGCTGTTCCAATTTATCTAGGTGCAGCTCGCCAGGGCCAATGCCGTCAAGGGGTGAGAGATGGCCCATTAATACAAAGTAACTACCAAAAAATTGTGCGGTTTGCTCGATAGCAGCAACATCTGCTGGGGTTTCAACCACACAGATTACCCCTTTACTCATTCGCTTAGGCGATTGGCATATAGGACACAGTTCTTCCTCAGCAAAATTGCGACACACCTTGCAGTGGCCAATTACGTCCATAGCATTGCTAATGCTAGCAGCAAGCTGTAAGCCATCTTTACGTTTGCGCTCTAACAAGTGAAAAGCCATACGCTGGGCACTACGTGGGCCTACACCGGGCAATACCTGTAGCGACTTAATCAATTGTTCTATGCTGGGGCTGTATTTCATTAAACTTCCACTAAACTCAAATTACGCGAGGCTAATGTAACAGCGTGATAAACAAAATTCATTAAAAGTGACAGATTTTGTCCCTTAATATTAGTAGCCAAATAGTTGTTACAAGTAGAGCAAACAGCACTGCTATAAGTATGATAATGATGAAGATGTATTAGCGATAAAGGATTTATCGTTAACTTGAACAAGGAAAAACTAACGAAGCTAACAACCAGCTTAATCTCGGCCGCTATTCTATCTGCATTTAGTACCAATGCACTCGCCGAAGAAACCTATGTACAAATTGGTGACTACACTCAAATTCTACTGCCCCTTGGTGGCCTAGGTGTGAGTTTAGCCAAAGGTGATACCGCAGGTAGCTGGCAATTAACCAAGTCGTTCGCCACGACTATGATATTCACCCATGGAATTAAGTTTGCCGTAGACAAACGCCGGCCTAACTTTACCACAAACAATTCGTTTCCCTCTGGTCATACCGCTGCTGCATTTAGTGGTGCTTCTTTCTTCCAAACTCGTTATGGCTCAGCTTGGGGCGTGCCCGCTTACGCCCTTGCCGCATACACCGGCTGGAGCCGAGTACATGGTGATAAACACTACTGGGATGACGTAATTGCAGGTGCCAGTATCGCTACTTTGAGCAACCTGTTTTTTGTTAACCCCATCGACCAAGACATTAAAGTAAGCCCAATAGTTGATGGCGATGCCAAAGGTTTACAAATTTCATTATCAAATGGCTTTTTTGAAGGAGGAACGCGCTCTAAAAAGCCACCAACAACGTTTGACTCTAAGTTTAAATTTGATTTTTTACTAGGGCCAACTCGCTTAAAATCTAATGATATTGGCAGCTGTGCTTCTAAGCAGAAAATATAATTTGGCCAAGAAGATACCTTGACTACAGCAGCCGCAAGATAGACGTGGTTTGCTAGTGACCAACATAGCTTTAGTTACCTTACCCAGCCCTACGAAGCACGAGACCAAGGCAAGGTAGAAGGCGGCGGTGATGTTTATGCGCAATACCAAGTTTGGGATAACTTAGTTAATTGGCAGTACGATTTACAGCTTGGTAAACAATGGATAGGTAAAGCCGGTTTAGGTTTATTAATTCAATATGCGCAAGCTTCACTTTACCCCGACTCAAGCTTTAGCAAAGAGTTAAAAGCTGAAGAAGAGTGGTTATGTTACCCTTTAGCAAACGCTACCTTTGGCTAAAATTTCACACCTAAAATGAACCTCGCATTTACTGGTGAATACGGTAATAATGGTGACGGTGAAGTGCTTATGACAGACATAGGCATTAACTATGCGTTTAATAAGCGCTGGGATATTGGTGGTGGATACAACTACTACAAGCGTGATCAAGACAATGCCAAGACCTTTAGAAAAATTGAGTTCGACAGTATTTACCTACGTTTAGGTTATGTATTTTAATACTATAGGCGCAGGTTGCGCCTTTTTATTACCTTTTACTTGCAAGGACGCCCGTGAGTACTCGTTTAAAGTCTGCTTTACTAATTAACCTAATTTGCTTATTGGTGGTGGCCGGTGTCACCACTTTAGCTCTGCCTTTTCTTTATCAGCAGCAAAAATCCAACACCGAAAAAGAAGTGACAACCGCGCTAAGTTTGTTTGAAATTAGTGCCCGGCGCGCGGTTAATATTCAAAACAAAGCGGTGCTAAAAGAGCTCGCTGATGAGTTGTTAAAGTCACCTAGCGTTAACTATGTAAAAGTTACCGACCAAAGCAGCCGCACTGTAATGGTGGAAGCTGGAACGCCACGAAAGAAGCAAGCAAATGACGGCAAGCAAACCAACAAACTGGCTGCTAAAGTTGATAACCACCAGCGTTCATCTACCCAAATTAACCCTATCGCTTGGGTAGAGATAGAGTTTTCCAGCCCCACCAATGTTTACCATTGGTTGCTGCCACATCGCTTAGTCGTATTCCGGCTACTAGCCGGAATATTGTTGCTACAAATCTTACTCAGTGTTTTTGTAAGTAGAATGTTTACCACTGCCCCTGCAAAACCTACATCAAACAAGCCAGTAAGCAACAAGCAACAGGCAAAACAAGATCCTGTTATCTCTAGCTCAAAAACGGCGGGAGAAATTACCAATGCCAAGTTAAGTAAAGAGTTACAAACAGCTAAAGCGCAACACAAAAAAGACCAACAAAAAGTGAAGCAACTGGTTGAGTTATCAAACCGCGCTAACAGTTTGAAAAAAGCTCTGCTAGAACATGCTAATAACGCCGTATTTGTCGTTGATGAACACAATCACGTTATTGAAGCCAGCAACATTGGGCTTAACTACCTAAACGTAAGCAAAGCCAAACTCATCAACATTAACTTAAATAAACACTACTCGGTACCGAACCAAGAGAATACTCAAGATGGCGAGTTTATGGAGTTATTGGTTTCTTACCCTGAGGAGTTTTACCTATTAGTTAAAGCAAACAAAACGGGTAAAACCTACGCGGCTAGCCACCTTGCCCTCCCCTTTAGTGAGGACAGTTTGTATTTAGTGAGCATTAACCCCATTAGCCAACAACATCAGGCTAGCCCGCAAAAACCAAAACCTAAGACAATCTTACAAAGCTTAACACCCAGCGATTTATACAGCCCCCTTAAAGCAGGATGTTTAGATGCCTTAAACCAGCTTAACAAGGCCTCGCTTCTGGCACCTAATGAGCATTCGGATAGAGAGCGCTTAGACGCGCAGCTGCGCTTAAACACTTTGATACGCAGCTTACCTTGGCAGCAGCAAGAAGCCAGCATAAAGCTTAACGCGGAGTCTGTACTAGACGTACTTGAGCAGAGGCTCGGTCTGTTTTCGTCGCTTTACCAAGCTCAAGAATTGCATTGGGCACTGGTAGTTAGCCCAGAGATTAGCCCGCAATACATGCTTAATCGCGCTCATCTAACTGCGATATTAGATCTGCAGCTTTACTTGATCTCGTTGTACCCAGCCAGCAGCCAAGTGCTTATTCAGTTGCAGGTTGAAGATCAACAATTGGTCTTTTCTGTGGATAGCGAAAACGCCGGCCAATTAAATGCTTTACAGCAATCAATCATTGCCCTTAGCGCAGCCTTAGTAAAACAAATCAATGGCCGCCAGCAACAAAACCAAGACTCCTTAAGCATTTGCTTAAACTATCAAGCGGTAGCATCGGACCAATTGGTAGAAAGCCCTAGTGATGAGGTGCAATACTTCGCAGTAGATTTTGCTGATGAGTTTTTCCAGCGTTGTATCAGCATTCAACTACAACTTTTATCTGCCGAGCTTGTAGAGCTCAAACAGGTCGAAGATGTGGCCACCAATCACAAGGTAACAGTGATAACCGACAAACCTGAGCGAAGCCTTGAGTTAGAAGACCAAGGCATTAAGCTAACGGTATTGCTGGTAGCAGAACAACTGCCTTCACCAACACAAGTCGACTCTTCACCTAAGCCACTATTTTGTTTGAAGCATCATCTGTGCAGCTTCTTAATGGCGAGCGTCTTCAAGCGACATTCCGATAAAGAAGAGCAGCAAACTATCGAAGACCTTGCGGAAGTAGCCATTGCAGCATCAACCGAAGATGAGCCAAACACACCAAGCAACTTCTCTATTGCCTCGTTTAGCCAATCAAAGCACCGTTTTGAGCACTTAAGTACTCACATAGGTGACATTGCCATTAAATGGCAGCATCGTGCTTGGCAAGAAGCTTATAACCAGATTAAGAATCTCGGCACAGTTGATTACTTGTTACTAGAAAGCAGCGAGCTCACGCCGATCCGTATTCAACAAATACAACAGTACAAACCTGAGCTTCGCTTACTGCTATTAGTGAACAACGCTAAGGATTTTGATGCCACATATTTAGCGGGCTTACATTACTATTTGCTAAGCGAAACCAATACAGAAAGCGATATCCGCGATGTGTTGGTATTAAATCAACATTTTGGGCAGGCATTAGAAGGCTTGTGTGCCGATGAGCAGCTATTGTCATCTCAAGCTCTATCGGAATATAGCTACCTTCGCTTAATTGAAAGCCTTAGCGGCTTAAGCCCTAGCGAACCAAAACCCAAATCCAAACCCGATAACCAAGCTGTGACATCGACCACAAAAGCGGATAATGAGCCCTACTTGCTTGCACTAAAAAATGTATTCAGTATCGAAAACAAAAATCGCTCTTCTCTCATTGTAGAGTTTGCCAAGCAGCAACGATGGAAAGAGGCACAAGAGCAAGTACAACAGCTCGCATTTGGAGCAGAGAAGTTTGCATCCGATAAACTCAGCCAGCAGGTAAGTGAGATTTCTGAAGCAGTATTTAAGCAAGATGAAACTGCCTTAGCTAGCGCCCTAGAACAGCTTAGCTAAGCGTTTTTGCTAATCGAAGACAATAAAAAAGAGCAAGATTACCTTGCTCTTTAACTTTACACTATCGTACTAATCAACGATTAAATCGTAATCTTTACGAAGAATATCAATCACTTCTTGTTTTGGATTGTCACCAATGGTAATTGGCGCACCAGTGATTTTTTCGGCAATGCCCGTGTAGGTTTCCGATATTTTCATTAATACTTCAACCGGCAAATTGTTATCTCGCGCCAAGGCTTCGCGCTCTGGCATACGGTTTTTATTCAACAGTATGTCTGGGTCTGGGAAGTAGCTAAGTAAGGTTTGGCGGAAGTCTTCTTTAGAGTTCTCCACAACCTTACCTTCACGATAACTTGGGCCATCCCAAATACGTGATGAATCAGGCGTGCCAACTTCATCCATATATATCAACTTGTCCTGGCCTTGGGCGTCGGTCACGTAACCAAATTCAAATTTGGTATCAACAAATACTTGGTCGATATCGCTTAATGCCTGACTAATTACACCAAAACCTTGCTTAAGCAGGTTTTCATAAACATCGATATCTTTAGCCGATTTAAAGTTAAATGCTGCGTAGTTGTCTTCAATGTTGTTGCGAGTAACATTTACATCGTCTGCTTCTGGCACGCCGGGGATCCCTTTAAGAATCCCTTTAGTAGACGGGGTAATGAGAATCTCTGGCAGTTTTTGATCCCGTTGTAGCCCTTCCGGTAAATCAATACCACAGAAGTTACGCTCACCTTTCTCATAAGCACGCCACATAGAGCCAGTAATATATTGTCGACAAATCGCTTCAATCATTACCGGACGTGCTTTTTGAACAATCCAAACAAAGGGATGAGGAATATCCAGAATGTGGCTATCGGCCAAGCCTTGTTCTTTGAAAAGCTTAAACCAATGGTTGGAAATTGCGTTCAGTGCAGCACCTTTACCAGGTACGCCTTTAAGGCCCTCTTCGCCGTGCCATATACAATCAAAGGCTGAAATTCGGTCGCTGATTACCATAATTGCTAGTGGTGTGTCGGCGGCAACATCATAAGCTTTTTCTTTAATGAGTCGTTTACTATCAGCTTCGGTTAGCCAATATACCGAACGTACTTTACCGCTATGAACGGGCGCGTCGGTGCGAATGGGTAAATCGTTATTCACTGCTAATACTTTATCAGCAAGACTCATGGTAAACAGTCCTCTATTTAAGAACGAAAAATCAACGAGCAAGCTCGCTTACACACTGATTTTTACGGGGAACATTAATTTGCTGAAGGATTTTACCAGAAAGCTCGCTAACTGCTAGCGATTCGCGAGCTCTACACAACTTTCATTCTCAGATACGCTTTAGTCAAACTTAGCTAAAGAATGAATATGATGTGGCTAAAAGCTATTGCTCGTCCAAATACCAATAGCCGGCGTTGAGTAGCTCTAACAGCCAATCAAGCTGGTGCTCATCTTCGTTAAAGGCCCGCAACGAGTGAGTGTCTATGGCGGAACTATCACACATATTTTTTGCTAAAGCCCAAGAACAGTTAGGCACCGCATAGCTTTGCCCATCTACAAACAGTTCATAAGGCAATACATCAAGATATAAGGCCTTAATCCCCGCGGTGCGTTTTAACTCTGCACCCAGTTCCATCAATTGGCGTAGATCACTCATCGCTAACTCTTGATCGCTGCCACTTAGCACAACAATGTCAGAACTATGTGATGAATCACTAAGGTACTCACCTAAAAAATGGGCACTGGCTTGAGGAGAATTGATTAAAGACTGCATCAGTTTATTAAGTGCTAATGTATCATTTTCTGCCACTCGACCAAATTCCTTGGTTTCTTGTCGGCGCGGATCAGCAAAACGTTGTGAGTTGGTTTCGTGTTGCAAAAGGTAATCGGCAAAACCAGTGACTAAATCTTTCGCGTTTGGCGCTCTAAATCCCACCGAATAGCTCATCGATGGTTCTATCGCGTAACCTTCATGAGGGCAGCCGGGCGGGATATACAACACATCTCCGGCTTCGAGTACCACATCAATCTCAGCAACAAAGTCTTCGCAGTGTTTTAACTTATCGTGAGACGCAAACTCTTTAAGAATTTGCTTTTGGCCAACACGCCAATGTCGCTTACCTTGTCCTTGGATGATGAATACGCAATATTGATCGATATGTGGCCCTACACCGCCCTTAACGGTGGAGTAACAAATCATCACATCGTCAAATCGCCAGTTAGGGATAAACTGAAACGCCGCGGCTAGTTTTGCCACTTCACTATGCCAATGGTCGACACCTTGAACCAACAGAGAACTATGTGATTCCCCCAGCAATGCAAAGTCTTCGAATGGCCCTAGGTGAGCTTGCCACTGCTGCTCGTGACATGTTACCAATCGGCTTTGAATATCAGCCTCCATGGCTAAGCCAGCAAGTTCTTCAGGGCTAAGTGGGTCCACAAAATCAAGCATGCCTTGTTTTAACAAACAGGGACGCTGTTGCCAGTAATTAGCCATAAACTCTTGTTGGTTAAATGCGGTTTGATATGTCATACAGCTTACCTTTTGTAGTATCGGCAAAGTGTAACTGATTTCCACACTGGCTTTTAGCCAAACCGTCGCTTTATTCAAAGGACAAAACTCAAAAAACTTTGTATGCTTAGGCCAGCTAACAGGGACAGTAAACGTAACACTAAACCATGACCACGCACTTTCAATTATTTGATCTCCCGGAAAATGCTACCGAGGAGCAAATAAAAACCCGTTACAAACAACTCGCCAGCCGCTGCCACCCCGACAAAGGCGGTTCTGCCCAGTTGATGATCTTAATTAAAAACAGTTATCAAAAACTGTTGTTAGGTGAAGGCGCGATTGCCATAGAACAATCTTTAGATGATTCGAACAAGCAAGTCCTCGCCTTAAAGAAAACCATTCATCAACAGCAGTTCTATATTCAAAAACTTAGCGTAGCAATTGCCAAACAGGCACAAATTAAAGAAACCAAACGATTAAAAAAGATATTAATGCCAGCGCTTGTTGGGATACTTGCTGTAGTGGTGGTAGTTCTAGCCAATGGCTGGTATCAGTCTAACCAGCAATTAAACAAAGTAAGCAAACGGCTGACTACAACCATTAATAACAGCAATAAACCTGTAAAACCCACAATGCCTGCGCTAAACCAAGAAAATTTAGCCAAAACATGGGAGCTAAAACATAAACTACGTTTAAGCAGTGCTCGCCAACAATACCTTGAGTCAGATTTGGATATGAGTTTGTCGCTTATTCGTGCCTTGCTCAATCAGCATTCCGCCAAAGCGCTCAACCAAGTACAGCAGCAGTTTTTGTTACAGCAGCATATACAAATACCCCCCGTAATTGATAACAAAGCGGTCATTGATGAAAGTGCAACTTATAAAAGTTCTAACGCAGAAAAATCGACTAAAGCTCAACAAACGGAAGTGCAACAAATAGAAGAGATCAATTTAGACGGGGAACCGAGAGCAGTGCTTTTAGATAGTCTCGATGTTAGCGCTGCAAACGCAACAACTAATTAGATAAGAAAGCCTTTAACTCACGTTTTGCCTGTTCGTTTTGTTCTTTAATAGCGGCAATTTGGTCTAGCAGGCGAGTCTTTTTATCACCACAAGGTAGCTTGGCACACAGCTCATCTAAGCGTGCTAAAGGGTCTAATAGTTTGTCGAAATGCTGGTTAATTTGTTCCATTTTCACTATCCCAGTTAAAACCGCCATTAAGTGTACTGATCAAGTACTTGAAAACAAGACTCCAAATGGGTGAAACTTCATTAACTTGAAGTAAATACACTAATTATCCAATGCCTTACTCTGCGCTGCTCGAACCAATTAACAATTTTTTATACTGCTCTACACCTAAGCAATGGCTGGCTATGGCTAAAGAGCCGATAAACTTAAAGGTTTTATTGATCGATCATGCAAATGCAGAGTGGAAAGCGGCCGCCACCGCAAGCAAACTGATGCTTAAGTATGCCGGTGCTAATCAGCCATTGATTCAACAAGAAATAAAAGCATTGCTAGCTCCCTATGAGTTCATTATTTTTCGGGCGGGTCGCTGGTCTGTTCAGGTTTTTATTGATTGGTTTTTTCCCTTAGGTTTAGACAAAGCCAATAACGAGCAACTAAAAGCAGCCCTTACAACCTTGGCTTTAATGCAGCGATGCAAGTTTGACCAACAGCTATTGTCACAGCTGCATGAACTAGTAGGCAGTCCTAGCCATCACTGTACACACAGAGCATCAACATTAAGTGCTAAAGCAGAAACGAGATCAGAGGGGCAACTATCAGACTTTCAAATAGCATTAATTGAAAAAATGCGGCTGCTAATTAAAGAGGAACTACATCACTTTGAACAGGTTTTCTCTATCATGCGTCAGTTTAACATTCACTACCAAAACCTCCCTGCAGGTAGCTATGCCAAGGGCCTAATGTCGCAAGTTCGTCACTATGAACCACAAGCCCTAGCCGACAAACTTATTGTTGGTGCTTATATCGAAGCACGCTCCTGTGAGCGTTTCGCTATGCTAGCGCCACTTTTACCCGAGGCCATCGGTCAGTTCTATATATCATTATTGCGTTCAGAAGCCCGCCACTATCAAGACTATTTGAGCTTGGCCAATATGGTCATCGATGAACAAGAGCTCCAACAAAGAGTCAAAAAAATTGGCCAGCAAGAAGCACAGCTAATTTATCAGCAAGATAAGATGTTTCGTTTTCACAGTGGAATACCCTTGAGCTAGTATAATTAATCTAGAGTCAATTGATCACCCAAGCTGTAAACCACGTATTTACTAGCGACGTCAATCAAATTGGATAAGGTGACTTATGCGCTTACCCTTGTTTCCATTAGAGCTTTTTGTTTTGCCTGGAGGCCTAAATAAACTACGCATTTTTGAACCGCGTTATTTACGCTTGGTCTCTATAGCCAGCGAAGAAGCCAAAGGTTTTGTATTATGCCAACCTCTAGCAGAAGGCCAAACAGACTTTAAAATAGGCGTTCATTGCCAAATTGAAGATTTTGAGCAGCTAGATGACGGCATGCTAGGCATCACTATTCGCGGCATTAAGCGCGTAGACTTAAGCGATGTTAGCCAAGCCGACGATAAGCTTTATAGCGCTTTTGCTCAAGCTAAACCCAATTGGCAACTTGAAAAGCCTCCCGCAGTTGAAGATGACTTAAGTGAAAAACTACAACAGGTACTAACGCAGCATGAGCTCTACGAGCAACATCCAGATTTTTTCGCTTATGATGATGAATATTGGGTAGTCTCACGTTGGTTGGAGCTATTACCTTTCTCCAGTAAAGCAAAAAACCAAATTCTTTTTGAAGATGATTTCTCAACCTTAGATAACCTGGTCCATCAATTAGTATCAGAAATAACAATAGGCCATAGGTAGCTGAAATTAAAAGTGATTGTAAGTTAATCGCTTAGCCTTAAGGTACCTATAACAATCAGCATTAAAAACTTATATTTAACTCAAAAATGTCATATTTATCGTAATTTGCGAACTTTTACACAGTCTTGTAATCAAAAGTGCTTTAATATGATTAGGTCATGGATGATGAGAAGAAGTAATGGCTTCGCATTGGACATAGAATCCAATATGCTATTGCCCTAATAACCTCGGAACGATAAATATCTAGTAGTTAGACAGTAAGAGATCTGCGACCCTTTCTGTCTTAAAGGTGATTCATGAGATATAAAGCAAAAATAAGCGCAGCAATTACACAAGCACTACCGCTAGTCCAATCTGCCACCGCCGATGAAGCCGTACTTTGGAACATCGAAAAAGAGCGTGACATGCTCTGCATGGAGTTCACTTCAAATATGAGCTTCGAAAGTTTAGAGGCTGGATTTAAACAAGCCGCAGAGAAACTAGGCATTACCTGCCCTATTAGTATCTTAAAACTGCGTCGCTAGTTTATAAGACAGTGGGGGCGGATCTCCTCCCCCAACTCTTTCCATTAATTTTTAGTCTTAGTCATCTTCTCGTTAGTTTGTTGCGTATCTAATATACAAACTAAGGAGGCTGATATGGATTTGATTATTAATTCTCATGAAGGTGACATCTACCTAGTTAACGAGCAACAACATAGTTCTCAACGGATACTCTGCGATAGCAATCATCACCCTCTCAGGTTCTCCAGCATTTCTAGCATTAAACAACACTACCAAGACCAAGCCATCGATAATGTTTGGCTAGTTCAGCACTCGGCCTACGATGAAATGTGCGGCTTACAAAACACCAACCAGCCAATGAAAATGCAATTAAGATGGTAGCTAGCGATTATCAACAGAGTAAAAAAAAGCAGCCATTAGGCTGCTTTTTACTTAGTCTTGAAGCCAAGGCGGTAAACATACCCCTAAGCCACCTAAACCACAGTATCCATTGGGATTCTTGTGTAGATACTGCTGATGGTAAAGCTCTGCATAATAGAAGGTATCAAAACTAACTATCTCAGTGCTAATAGCATGAGCTAAGCCTTCACCTTGCAGGGCTTTTTGATAAGCCTGCTGAGCTTGCTTAGCTAACTCTAGCTGTTTACTGCTGGTGGCAAATATCATCGAGCGATACTGAGTTCCAATATCCCCACCTTGGCGCATGCCCTGAGTAGGATCGTGCTGTTCGAAAAAGCAGGTCAATAACTGTTGATAGCTAATCACACTTGGGTCGTAAATGACTTTAACAACCTCAGTATGCCCAGTTAAGCCAGTGCACACTTCATCGTAATTTGGGTTAGGTGTAAAACCACCGGCATAACCTACTGCCGTTGTAAATACACCTTGTTGTTGCCAAAACAGTCGCTCAGCGCCCCAGAAACAACCTAATCCAAAGTAGGCAGTTTCCTGATCAGCGCTAGCTTGCTCTAAGTAATTGCTACCGTTTACTGCATGAATTCCGTCTAACTCAATTGCTTCCAAGCGCCCTGGTAAGGCATCAGCTTGGCTAACCAAAGTCGTTTTGCTCATCGATACAACTCCATCTCTATTGGCAAACGTTTAATTAATGGCACCTAGCCACCAATTTTAGCCCAAGTATCACGCAAACCTACGGTACGGTTAAACACTAAAGCTTCCGGGCTTGAATCTACGCTGTCGGCACAAAAATAACCTTGGCGTTCAAACTGGTAAGCATGTTCGGCTTCTGCGTTAACTAAGCTTGGTTCAACAAAGCCTTGTTTAACTACCAATGACTCAGGGTTAAGCACGGCGGTGAAATCTTCTTCAGCAGCTGGGTTAGCAACGGTAAACAAACGGTCGTACAAACGGATTTCCGCAGGCTTGGCATGTTCAGCAGACACCCAATGTATAACGCCTTTTGGTTTACGTCCATCTTCAGGGTTTTTACCTAAGGTGGTATCGTCATAAGTACAATAAACGGTAGTAACATTACCGTTTTCGTCTTTATCACAGCGCTCGGCTTTAATCATGTAAGCATTACGTAAACGTACTTCTTTGCCGATTACTAAGCGCTTGAACTTCTTGTTAGCTTCTTCACGGAAGTCTTCAGCTTCAATGTACAGTTCACGACTAAACGGCACTATTCGCTCGCCCATATCTTCGCTAGGGTGATTAGGCGCAGATAGCTGTTCTACCTTATCTTCAGGGTAATTTTCGATTATTACTTTAATTGGATCTAACACTGCCATTGCACGAGGTGCATTAGCATTTAAATCGTCACGTATACACGCTTCCAACATTGGCATTTCTACCATGTTTTCCATTTTGGTCACGCCAATGCGCTTACAAAACTCAACGATCGAAGCAGCGGTATAACCCCGACGACGTAAACCAGCGATAGTTAACATGCGTGGATCGTTCCAACCGTTTACATGGCCATCGCTAACTAAAGTATTTAGCTTACGTTTAGACATTACCGTGTATTCGAGGTTTAAGCGTGAAAACTCGTACTGATGCGGTACTGTCTCAATGGTAATATTCTCCAGTACCCAATCGTATAAACGACGGTTATCTTGGAATTCTAAAGTACATAAAGAGTGAGTAATGCCCTCAATCGCATCCGAGATACAATGGGTAAAATCGTACATTGGGTAAATGCACCATTTATCCCCAGTTTGGTGGTGGTGGGCAAAACGAATCCGATAAATCACCGGGTCACGCATACACATGAACGAAGAGCTCATGTCGATTTTGGCACGTAACGAACACTCGCCTTCTTTAAACTCACCCGCGCGCATTTTTCTAAACAAGGCCAAGTTTTCTTCAACAGGAGTATCACGGTAAGGGCTGTTTTTGCCAGGTTGACTTAAGGTGCCACGGTACTCACGCGCTTCGTCGGCATTTAAGAAACAAACAAAGGCTAAACCTTTTTGAATCAACTCTTCAGCATAAGCGTATAACTGATCAAAATAGTTTGATGAGTAACATACCTCACCATCCCAATCAAAACCAAGCCACTTAACATCTTGCTGAATTGAGTTAACGTAGTCGATATCTTCTTTTTCGGGATTGGTATCATCGAAGCGCAAGTTACATGCGCCCTGGTAGTCTTGAGCAATACCAAAATTCAAACAAATCGACTTAGCATGGCCGATGTGTAAATAACCATTTGGCTCCGGTGGGAAACGTGTATGCACTGTGTCATGCTTTCCGGATTTAAGATCTTCATCAATGATGTGACGAATGAAATTGCTAGGGCGATTTTCCGCCTCACTCATACCAGCCTACCTATAAATAATGAAACGCTAATTAAAGCCGTATAATCCCTGATTCTTAGCCTTAGTACAAGCAACCATCGAACAAGCGATGAAAAGATCGCCTTATGCATCTGTTCCGCCTCCCCGCCTTGCCATTAAACAGCTTAGCTTGATTAACTTTTTTAGTTCTTCTTTTGACTAAACTCAACCAGCGCCTTACTGCAACTTCTACCGATAAGACAGGAATCAAAGTCATTCCCACCCAACTTTCTTAGTTATGGTTTTGTTAAGGAAATGGCGAATCTGTAGTCATGGTTTATAGTGATTAATGGTTACTGTTGATAATAAAGGAAATATGTCATGCGTCTACTTAGTGTTGCTTTTAGTATCCTGCTATTGGTTGCTTGCTCTAGCCAGCCCACCTGGGATGGTATGTCAGAATCTGAAATTGCGTCTTGGAAAGAAATCGGAGTAAATGTTGAACAAGTACAAACTTATGTACGAGCAGGCATGAGCCAACCACAAGTTAAAGAATTTATAGACCAAAACTTTAGTGACCCAAACCAAATTACCGCTTGGGCCCAAGCCTTCACCGCTGTTGACGCCCGAGGTTGGATAGATTCAGGTTTTGATCTTTCTTCAGCCACTGCATGGGCCGCTAAAAAGTTCACTCACCAAGAAGCGAGTGCTTGGACATCCGCTGATTTTGATTTAGATGGCGCAGTAGAAAACCGCAACAAGGGCTTAACCCCAGTAAAATAACACCATATAACCTAGGTGTTTACTCTATTTGAGTAGACACCTTGCCTAGGCCTTCGATGCTCACTTCTACTTGGTCGCCACTTTTTAGTGCTTTAGTTCTTCCCGGTGTACCAGTAAAGATCACATCATAGGCTTGTAAGCTTACATATTGGCTAATGTAACTAACAATATCCTCTACAGAGTGAATCATGTTGGCAGACGACTCTTGTTGAACGATATCGCCGTTTAGCTTAGTGGTCACAGTGAACTGGTTTTCAGCTGTAGTTTGAGTTATCCAAGGTGAAATCGGAGCAAAACCATCGGCACCTTTAGCCCGCCACCATTGCAAATCTCGACCTTGCCAAGAGCGCTCGGTGAGATCATTCCCTACGGTGTAACCAAATATGCAATCTCTAGCATTTTGCTTAGATACCTTTGAACAACTTTGACCAATCACAACCACCAGATCTCCCTCAAAATGCACATTTCGCGCATCCTTTGGGAGCTGCAAAGGTCCACCAATACTGAGAGAACTATATGACTTGTAAAAAATCTCTGGTTTGCTGGCACCTGCTTCTCCAGCATGGCTGCGATAGTTTAAACCCACTGCAAATACTGTGGCCGGTTTTATCGGCATTAAGTACTTGGCTGATGCCACAGTTGATGTTTGACCATTAACTTGGCCTTTATCTAAAGGTGAAGCATTTAAGTGAAGTAGCTTATCACCATCGCGTTTAACCCAAGTTTTTACCCCTTGATAGTCAATTAACGCAAACTGGTTAGTTTGCTCAGCAATAGCTGGGCTTGAGAGAAGTAAAAGCGCGAAGCCTGTCAATAATATGTAATTCACAGTTCTTACTTGATGTATTGTTTCTCAGCAACTACGTGCACCAGCAAACTATAGTTTAGTGTTTAACCACTTTGTTGACACTTAAACCCAAACGTTTTGCCAAGCGGCTTAGATTAGCTCTATCAACCCCTAGCTCTTTAGCCGCTGCCGACCAGCTTCCTTGGTGTTTTTCTAAGCTCGCTGCTACCAAGCTTTTTTGATAAGCGTCTGTTGCTTGGCGTAAATTAAAGCCGGCAGCAATACTTGTTGGTGCAGTCGATTGATACGAGGAAGCTTTTACAATATCTGCTGATTTAAGCTCACCGCAATCGGCAACGCTAATTCGTACAATAGCTTTAGCACTTTGGTGAGCTCGCGCTTTTAGCGCTGCGCGGCTAATTAGATGCTCTAATTCCCGAACATTGCCAGGCCAATCGTAGGCATTTAGATAAGCCACCAAATCACTTTGTAGTTTTATTTGTGGAATCCCCAATTTGCGTTTAACCAGCTCCACAAAAAAGCCCGCTAATAATTGAACATCCCCCACTCTCTCTCTTAAAGGTGGAACCAACACAGGGTAGACCGATAAGCGATGATACAAATCGGCGCGAAACCGCCCTTGCTCAACTTCCTTAGCTAAATCGCGGTTCGTGGCGGCAATCACCCGTACATCTACTTTTTGAATTTTGTCTTGGCCAAGCGCCTGCACCTCTTGGTTTTGCAATACTCGCAATAGCTTACTTTGGGCAGCCAAAGGCAACTCACCTATTTCGTCGAGAAAAATAGTGCCGCCATCAGCAATGCTAAATTTACCAGCCCGGTTTTTATCGGCGCCAGTAAAGGCGCCTTTAACATGGCCAAAGAGTTCACTTTCAATCAAATTGTCAGGTAAGGCCGCACAGTTCACATGCACTATTGGCGCTTTGTAACGAGACGATTGAAGGTGCAAAGACCGCGCAACTAGCTCCTTACCTACACCGGTTTCCCCTTGGATCAATATAGTAAAATCAGATGGTGCCACCAAGGCAATTTCTTGTTTGAGGCGTTTCATCACTGAGCTTTCACCTACAATTTCATCACTGTTGTGGTGCCAAGCTGCTTGATTTAGCTCTTCCAATACTTGTTGCGAATGATGAGCTTGCTGTTCCAGTAGGTCTAAGGTTAAGCCTGTATTAAGGCTAGCTGCGGCCATGGCGGAGATTACTTCAAGTGTTCTATTGGGAATGTCATCAAACACTTCAGGCGTAAAGCTATCTAAGGTAAGCACGCCAATTAAGCTTTGATCAAAATACAAGGGTAAACCCATACAGGCATGAACAGGCAAATCACCTTCTCGGTCGATCAACAAGCCATCATAGGGATCGGGTAACTCACAGGTAGCCGGAAAACGCACCGGCATGCTGGAAGCACAAATTTGTTGAAAGCGCGGATGTTCCGACAGGTAAAAGCGCCTACCTAGAGTATCTCGGCTAAGCCCTTGCAGCGTAAGAGGAGTAAGTTGCTCACCTCTTACTGCAAGCAAAGCCACTGCATCACAAGCAATGGTTTTTCGTACTGTATCTAGTAACCGGTCGAAGCGATCTTTACTACTAAGATTTTGCGCTAAGTCTAAAGCTAACTCGATTAAGGCTTTTGAAGATATATCTGACATTACAACTCCTCATTTATACCCATAGTAGTCAAAATGACTAATAATATCCACGAGTCAATATGACACAAACAACTCAAGAGTAACCGAATTTACAGGTCTTAGCGGCTTTAAATAGTTGGTATGAAGATTGCGAAGTACTTATGTGAGCGAGAAATGAATATCAAATAGCTAGGGTCTGTTGATCTTTGGTGTTGAATTTTTGTTCGAGATAAGCGGGCTTTAATCGCGGCGAGCACTTAGAAGCCTAGTGGGCTAAGCAAGAAGGGCTTAACAAAGAGTAAAGTTCGCTTATCCGAACCCTTCGGGCAGCATTTCTTAGCCATTTATTCAGCGTTAGCGAGTGATTATTAAGCCCACTTAACTGCACACTCACTGCCTTGCCTAAATGGCTAATAAATGGCTGCAAAAGCCATCAGCAAAGATCAACAGACCCTAGTATCAGGAGAACTCCATGAAACACTTTCCTTTATTCGTAGATTCAAACAAACCAAGTGCTTTTCGCCAATACATGCGTTGCATAGTGGGTGGAAACTGGTTAATGCTAGTCTCACTGCTTGTGATCATTTCATCCATTATCATTTCCTACCCCTTAGCACAGGCTTTTTCTATTCCAATGCAAATTACTGCACACATATCTACCATTGTATTTGCTGGCGTATTAAAAGTGGGTTACGTGTTACGCTGCGTAGGATTTAACGAACTCGGTCAAGAGGTTATATAGTGATTAAAATTGCTGAGCCAGATACAAAAGATACTGCACAACATTGGCATCAACACCCAATCTTCGAATTAGCCTTTCGCCCTTTCTTCTTGCTAGCAGCCTTTAGCTCGGCACTTAGCTTGGCGCTTTGGATAATGCTGTTAAACGGACACAACTTGATTGGCTTTAGCGGCTTAAGTCCACAGGTTTGGCACGCCCATGAAATGCTAGTTGGCTTTGGCACCACCGTCGCTGTTGGTTTCATCTTAACCGCAGTACAAACTTGGACTGGTCAACCAAGCATTAAAGGAAAAGCGCTGGCGGGCTTGGTGCTATTATGGTGTTTTGCTCGCATAGCCTTTTATATAAACACCGCTGAGAGCGCAATACTCGCAAGTGTATTACAAGGTTTGTGGTGGCTCGCCGTGGTAGTGATTTATAGCAAGTTGGTGTTTGCCGCGCAAAACCGCCGTAACTACATTTTTATCGCTCTATTGTCGGTCATGGGTTTGATAAACCTGGCGATTTTAGCCTGTGACTTGCTCGCCAATACTGCCCTAGCACTACATTTAACTCGAGCCATGGTGTTGTTATTTACCATTATGATGGCCTTGGTGGGTGGCCGAGTAATCCCTTTCTTTACTGTTCGCGGCGCCCAAACCGCAGCCATAGAGTGTCCGGTGTGGATCAACCGCTTAGTAGGTCCATTAGCAATTGCAACCACTGCGGCTTTTATTGCTAGCTATTTTGTAAATACCTATCAACTTGTACCACTAAGTTTAATGTTACTTGGGCTGTTTCACTTATTACGCTTAGCTTACTGGCGCAGTATTAACACCCTAAAAGTACCGCTGTTATGGTCGCTACACATATCGTATTTGCTTATGGCCTTGGGTTTAATTGCTCTTGGCGCGAGCTATTACCTAACTCCACTAAGCTTTAGCAATGCGCTGCATATCATTACCATTGGAGCCATTGGTTTGATGATTTTTGCCATGATGAGCCGTGTATCGCTTGGCCATACCGGCAGAACATTGATCATCAAGCCGATTATTAGCATTGCGTTTATCCTCTTAGTAGCGGCTACTTTAATACGCACTTTTTTACCCCTTGCTGATGCTTTGTTAGCTTGGAATTTAAGTGCTGGACTTTGGATAATCACGAGTTTGATTTTCTTAACGGTATATTTGCCAATATTGTCTTCTAAACGCCAAAGCTAAACATTTTACGGCAAGCTCTAGACGCCCTTAGGCTATTCTGCGATATTGCAGCAATGTTTAAGGGCTTCTTTACAAGGATTTCCCCATGTTGCTCAGTGTATGGCTCACCTTTGTAGCCGCTTGTATTGTATTTAGTATTTCACCGGGAGCTGGCACCGTAGCCACTATTAGCCATTCATTAAGTGGTGGTTTTAAACAGGCATGTAAAAACATAGCTGGCTTACAACTAGCTCTTGTCACTCATCTAATTATTGTGTCTATTGGTTTAGGCGCATTGTTAGCGTCTTCGGCGATAGCGTTCACCGCAGTAAAGTATCTAGGCGCAGCCTACCTCCTTTATTTGGGCATTAGTAAATTCTTTGAGAAATCAGTGGCACTAACTGGAAAAGAAGTGGCAATTAGAACCAGTTCACAGCTTATTAAACAAGGGTTTATCGTTAACTTAATGAACCCAAAATCAATTATTTTTCTTGCTGCATTTTTACCGCAGTTTGTTAATCCAACCCAAGATATGACCGGCCAGTACCTGCTTTTAGGTGTAACAGTGGTAATGATTGATTGCGCCGTGATGTTTAGCTATGCCACCTTAGCTTCGGCGGTAAAACCATGGCTAGGAAAGGCGAAGTTTGTAGCCTTGCAAAATCGTGTATTCGGCTCGCTGTTTGTAATGATGGGCATTGCCTTAGCTAAGGTAGAGCGATAAACCAGCAAAACATTAAACAGCAGTTTTCTTCAAATTAGTTTCATCTTTTTATCTATTTATTCGTCTTATGGTTAAACAACCATAAGAGCGAGATAGAAATGATTAACATTGTTAGCTTTAAAATATGCCCGTGTGTATAGCGTGTAATTGCGGCGCTAGAAGCCAAAGGCATTGCTTACCAAATCCATTACATCAGTTTAAGATACTGTAAACGCTAAAAATTAGGAAAGTGATTTTATGAACAAAATCCTTAGCATTTTATTCGTCAGCAGCTTTTTAGTTGCTTGTGATAATAATGAAGTCGCCGATGTATCTTTAGGCTTACTTACCACCAAAGACATTAAAATCAGCGTATTAAAGGATCCTTTAATAGATGGAGTGACCTGCCACATCGCTAATGTAGAAGCCGATCTAGACTTTGCAGACCCCAGCGATATGTCTATATCCTGTCGCCAAACTGGCGAAATCACCCCAGCCATGCTAGCCAATATCGATATGTCTAAATCAGGTGAGGTTGTTTTTAAAAAGTCTAAAAGCATACTCTTTAAGTCTTTAAAGATTAGACGTATCTTCGACGCCGAATCTCAAACCCTGATGTATTTATCTTATTCAACCAAAGAAACATCAGGCAGTTACAAACATAGCTTGTCTACTGTGCCGCTATGGGGAACAAAAGCTTACTCGATACCAGTAGCTACTATCCAATAATTGACGACATTTACCTTAGACATAAAAAAGGCCCTCTAGTTAGAGGGCCAAATACCACTATCAACAGTTAAGTTCTTATCATTATTTCGCCGCTAACAGTTTAAGCTCGTGAGCAACAAATTCTACGTGTGGGCCAATAACCACTTGTACTGCTGTTTTACTAGGGACGATAACGCCAGGTACATGCTTTTTAAGTTCATTTACATTTACCTGGTCACTGTTTTTCACTTCTAAGCGAAGACGCGTTGCGCAGTTATCAACTAATACTACGTTATCGGTACCACCCAACATTGTCAGAACTAAACCTGCCGTCTCACTATGTGAACCGCCTACACTTAAGCTAGCTTCTTCTTCAGAGGCATCTTCACGACCCGGCGTTTTAAGGTTCATTTTGATGATCATTGTTTTGAAAACGAAGTAGTAAACAGCGAAGAATACTAAGCCTTGTGGAATCAGCATGTACCAGTTGGTAGCAAGTGGATTACGTGATGACAACACCATATCAACCAAACCTGCACTAAAGCCAAAGCCAGCCATCCATTGCATTGACGCTGCAATAAATACTGAGATACCTGTTAGTATCGCATGTACTACGTATAGCACCGGTGCTACAAACATAAAGGCAAACTCTAGTGGTTCTGTCACACCAGTAAAGAACGAAGCTGTAGCTGCCGCAATCATAATAGATGCAACTTTTGTTTTATTTTCTGCTTTAGCAGTGTGGTAGATCGCGAGTGCGGCACCAGGTAATCCAAACATCATAATCGGGAAGAAGCCAGCCATGTAACGCCCTGTTTCTCCTGGAACAGCATCTGATGCAACGCTCAAGAATTTACCTAAGTCGTTAATGCCTGCCATATCGAACCAGAACACAGCATTTAGTGCATGATGAAGGCCAATAGGAATTAGTAAACGGTTAAAGAAGCCATAAATACCCGCGCCTACCGAGCCCATACCGGTAATGCTCTCACCAAAAGTAACTAAGCCACCAAAAATTAACGGCCAAAGGTACATTAATACAAAGGCCACCACGATACCGGCTACTGAGGTAAGAATAGGAACTAAACGCTTACCGCTAAAGAACGACAACGCTTTATGCAATTCAACTTGATAGAAGCGGTTATACAACTCGGCAGCCATAATACCGCTAATAATACCAACAAATTGGTTTTCAATTTTGGAAAATGCCAAGGTGCTTGAATCATTTAAAGTCACCAAGCCAATTTGCTCTACAGCCCCCGGAGAAAGCAAGGTGGTAATTACCATATAACCAACAAAACCAGCCAAAGCTGCAGCACCGTCTTTGTCACGAGACATGCCATAAGCAATACCAATAGCAAACAACACCGACATATTGTCGATGATGGCAGCACCCGATTTAATTAAAAATGCAGCTAAGGCGCTATTGCCCCCCCAGCCATTTGGGTCAATCCAATAACCGATTCCCATTAAAATGGCTGCTGCAGGTAGCACAGCAACGGGCACCATTAAGGCTCGACCAATTTTTTGTAAATAGCTAAACATAGTATCCCTCGTTATGGTTGTTAGTAACCAAATTCTATTTTCCAGTAGCGATTGCCTGTTCGAGCTTGGATGAAATCATTAAACATTTTACCAATTAATGCTTCCTCCCAAGAACTTAATTCGCAGTGTAAATAATAAAAAATACATCGCAAATGAAGCGCTGTAAAAATGTGACGTAGGCACATTCAATACAAGCCAAACACGCTTTTAATCACAATTTTTAGAATACTTATTTCTCTATGCGAATTAAATTGCTAAGCTAAGCCTAAAATTACTGGAGAACGATGATGAGATTAATACCATTACTTGACAAAAGCCAAGTAGGACGTTGGTCTGCACTTTATATCGCAGAGAAAATTAAGTCTTACAAACCCACTGCGGAACGCCCATTTGTATTGGGGTGCCCTACAGGTGGAACGCCGCTAGCTACCTATCAACACTTAATTGAGCTACATAAGCAAGGTGAACTAAGTTTTGAGCACGTTGTAACGTTTAATATGGATGAATATGTTGGGATCCCTAGTGACCATCCGGAAAGCTACTACAGCTTTATGCACAACAACTTTTTCTCGCACATAGACATTCCTGTAGAGAACATTAATTTGCTCGACGGTAACGCCGAAGATCTAGAAGCAGAGTGCGCTAGATACGAAGCCAAAATTAAACAATACGGCAAAATTAATTTGTTTATGGGTGGTGTAGGCGTAGATGGCCACATCGCTTTCAACGAACCGGCGTCATCGCTAGCTTCAAGAACGCGGATAAAAACCCTTACCGAAGACACTCGCATGGTTAACTCGCGCTTCTTCGATAGCCTAGAACAAGTGCCAAAACTAGCCCTTACTGTAGGCGTGGGCACCCTGCTCGATTCTGAAGAAATTCTCATATTGGTGACTGGACACAATAAAGCCCAAGCATTAGAGGCTGCAGTTGAAGGCAGCGTTAATCACCTTTGGACTATCTCTGCACTGCAACTTCACCCTAAAGCGATGATAGTCTGTGACCAGCCTTCCACCATGGAATTAAAAGTAAAAACAGTACGCTACTTCCATGAACTGGAAGCTGAAAACATCAAAAATATTTAGGATAAGATAATGATGTACGCCTTAACCAATGCATTAGTATTTGATGGTTGTGAATTACTTAACGGCTATTCGGTGCTTGTTGAAAACAACACCATCAACTCTGTTGTGCCAAACCAGCAAGTATCACCACAAATAAACAGCATAGACTTAAATGGCTCGGTACTCTGCCCAGGGTTTATCGATTTACAACTAAATGGCTGTGGCAGTGTGATGCTTAATGGCGACTTCTCTAGCACCAACTTAGAGCACATGCATCAAACTAATTTAGTAAGTGGTACTACTAACTTCATGCCCACCCTTATCACCACCAACGATGAGGAAATGGAGCAAGCAGTTTCGATATCACGAGAACATAGCCAAGCCCACGGCTCTGCTAACTTAGGGCTTCACCTAGAAGGCCCCTACCTGAGTGTAGATAAAAAAGGTATTCATAGTGAAAAGCTAATCCGCCAGCTCAACCAACAACGTTTACGCTTTTTGCTAGATAACCACGACGCAGTTAAAAAGGTTACCTTAGCGCCAGAGCATGTTGAGCTATCAAGTATAGCAGCACTAAAAGAAGCAGGCATATTGGTGTCGTTAGGCCATACTAATGCGAACTACCAGCAAGCAAGCGATGCAATAAATGCTGGAGCAGGTTTTGCCACTCACCTATTTAACGCCATGAGCCCAATGACCGGTCGCGAACCAGGCGTATTAGGCGCTATTTTCGACCACAATTTATATGCTGGCATCATTGTAGATGGTCACCATGTATCTAGTGCTAATGTGCGTATCGCTAAACGCTTATTGCGCCACAAACTGTGTTTAGTTACAGATGCCACGGCAGCCGCGGGCGCTAACATAAGCAGCTTTGACTTTGTTGGACGCAAGATCACAGTTCAAGATGGGATTTGCTTTGGCGATGATGGTACACTCGGCGGTTCTGCTTTAACCATGATTGAAGCAGTAAAAAACTGCGTACAATCAGTAGGTTTATCTCTTCGAGACAGTTTAAGAATGGCTTCTTTGTACCCAGCAACCGCAATTAACAGGGATCAAGACTTAGGCAGAATCAAGGCAGGTTACGCCGCAAACTTAACCGCATTTGATCAAGACTTTAATGTCACCCTTGCAATTAGCGATGGCCAATTGACTCAGTTTTAATCAAAAAAATGAATGATAAATTAATCGTAAATGTAGATAAAGTTAAGCAAGTAAATACCGCAGCTGTATACGGCATGATTGACCAACAAGGGCCAATCTCGCGGGTAAAAATTGCTGAACAAAGCCAGCTCGCCCCCGCCAGTGTGACTAAAATCACCCGCCAACTGCTGGCAACTGGCTTAATTAAAGAAGTTGCCCAACAGGCCTCAACCGGCGGGCGTCGCGCGATTTCCTTAATGGCAGAGCAAGGCTGTTATTACTTTGTCTCGGTGCGATTGGGTCGTGGAGCTTTAGATATCTCGCTATTTGACTTAAGCGGTGTATCTCATGCCCACGATAAGCTTCCGGTAAACGAGCTTGAGCAAGATCCATTAAGCACAGAGTTACTAGACAAAATCGCCGATTTTATTTCACAACATGTTAGCGAACAAAAACAACTTATTGCCGTAGCAGTAACCTTGTCTGGCTTAGTTAATCCAGGCGAAGGCATTGTAGTTTATACCCCACACTACCAACTACGTGATTGTCCACTGGGTGAAATGATAGAAAGCCGTTTCGGTTTACCCGCTTATATCGGTAACGATACGCGCGCGATGGCGCTAGCAGAACATTATTTTGGTGCGACTAAAGATTGCTTAGAT
Source organism: Agarivorans litoreus (assembly GCF_019649015.1). Taxonomy (NCBI): domain Bacteria; kingdom Pseudomonadati; phylum Pseudomonadota; class Gammaproteobacteria; order Alteromonadales; family Alteromonadaceae; genus Agarivorans; species Agarivorans litoreus. The sequence continues at coordinate 264,660 of NZ_BLPI01000001.1, forward strand.
TCAATTTTGATTACTGTGCATAACGGCACCAGTGCCGGCATCATTGTTAATGGCCAAGTATTTATGAGCCAGCATCGAGATGTTGGCGAAATCGGTCATATACAAGTCGACCCATTAGGTAAAAAATGCCAGTGCGGTAATGTAGGGTGCCTCGAGACTATCGTCTCTAACTCCGCTATTGTAGCTCGTTTGCAAGAGCTAATTGAGCAAGGTAGTCCAAGTATGCTTGAAGCCGGCTTCACTATTGAAGATGTTTGTTTTGCGGCTAAACAAGGCGACATGTTGTGCCGCCAAGTACTGCAACGCGCTGCTACAGTATTAGGAAGCAGCATTGCCATTACTATTAATTTATTTCATCCCCAAAAAATTGTCTTAGCGGGTGAAATAATGAACGCTGAAGAAATTTTATTACCCACCATTCAGCAGTGCATTCAACATCAAGCCTTAAGCTCTTTTACTGATGACTTGCCTGTAAAGGCAGCACACTTTCAAAACAACCCGACCATTGGTGGCCTAGCACTAGTGAAGCGTGCTCTACTCGATGGCAGCTTATTAATCCACCTAATCAATCAAAAGCCAGAATAAGCAGTTCTATATAAGCCATCCATTAATTAGGATGAGTGAGCACAAAACGCGGTAAAGCATAGGAATAATTGATATTTTTATGCTTTACTTTAGAGGTTTATTCACAAGGACTTGGTTAATGCAGATCTTCACTCACCGAGCTATTGTAATCAGTAGTGGCCTCATAGCCTGTTCGTTAATGGCGTACATTGCATTAATGCTACTTTCTGCCGAAATCACTGAAAACCAACGACGCTACGCAAATGATACTCTCAACCTCACACAATCGGTAATTCACGATTCGCTTCACGCTCTTGATGATTTGGCAAACCTTGATATCCAAGATTGCAGCCAATCGGCACTAACTAAAATGCGCCAAACAGTTTTTCTAAGTCACTTCATTCGTGATGTTGGCTACGTAAAAGATAACAAGCTGCATTGCACTACAACAGGCGGCTTGCTAAAAGAACCAATCAAATTAGAGCCTCCCACATTCACTACTAGTTTAGGGTTTGATGTTTGGCTCAATCAGCAACTAGTTATATTCGACAACATGCATTCTGGGGTGGTTATCCGTAAAGGTGATTTTAATGTTGTGATAGACAACAGTACCTTTGCAAAACTTGAATATGGCGAAAACCAATGGGAGATAGTGTCCAATACAAATAACAACGTTACCCACCTATCCGGCACTCTGGGGGTTTTCAATCACAGCGAATTAATCAGTTATGAAGAAATCACCGACGACTACCACTACTTTCACAACTGCAGCGAAAACTATAATTTTTGTATTGCACTAAGCATGTATAACTACACCTTAATTAAAAACAAAACAGGTTTTTTGATTTTCTCTATTTTATTAAGTCTAGCCTTTGGTGTAATTGCTAGTATATGTTCAGAAAGTTTATTCAAGCGACACAACAGTATCAACGCTCGCTTACGCAGGGGCATTCGAAAAGGCTACTTTTACTACCAAATTCAGCCTTTGGTAGACTTAAAAACCAAACGTATTATTGGTGGCGAAGTACTCGCGCGTTTCAAAGATCCCTTAGGTGAGCTATACCCCGACCAATTTATCTCAGAAATCCGCGCCTTAAAACTGACCTGGCCCTTCACCCTAATGATCATAAAAAATGCTCTTAATGACTTACAGTCAAGCGGAGCCATACAAAGTGACTGCAAAATAAGTTTTAATATTTTTCCTAACGATGTTGAAAATAACAATATCGAAGAACTTGGCAGGCTAGATGAAGTAGTAAACTTTTCAGGAAACATCACCTTAGAAATTACCGAAGACTTGCAGCTAGACAGTCTAATAGCAAACCAGAATATTAACGCGGCAATTCAACAAGGTTTTGAAGTTGCTATCGACGATTTTGGTACCGGCTACTCAAATTTGGCCCAGCTTAAAAGCTTTCGCTGCCAGTACTTGAAAATTGATAAAAGCTTTGTGTTTGACTTAGAGGCTGGCTCGATTCGCTCTTCCTTAGTGCCTCACATGGTTGATATTGCCCATAAATCCAATTTAAGGGTCATTGCTGAAGGCATAGAAAATTCCCTGCAAAGCAAGGTGTTAGAAGAGTTAGGTGTTGAATATGGCCAAGGCTGGATGTTTGGAAAACCAATGCCCTTAGCGCTTTTTGTTAAAGCTTACCAACACACAAACAACAGTGAATGAGTTTTAGCTTGTCAAACAACTTAAGCTTTAAGCGAGCTTTTACTTATCGATTACAAAAAAGGACAGCTTGTTGCTGTCCTTATGCATTTCTGGAGCCCCCTTAGCAGGTCACACCAATGTTGTTGTCATTTTGCCAAAATAGCTGCCACTGTTCTTCACTGGCGCTACAACCACAACCTTTGTTGCAAGAGCCTAACTTAACCACCCGCAGTTTATGGCGTTTTACCCAGGGTTGCAGCATGGCCAGCGCGGCATCATCGCTCAGCGAAAAATGCTTAGCCACTTGGTTTAACAACACCCCCGGATTTTCTTCAATATAGGCTTTAAGCGCTTGTAGTATCATAATATTCAGCCTTTTGGCGCTTTAAGAACAGTACCCAAACGCTTAAAACAATAACCATTGCCAATAATAATACGCTGGCTGAAAATGGTGCCTGCTGCCAGGTTGCTGCTTGGTAATAAATAGTTGCGGTGCAATAAGCCAACAAAGTAGACCATACGCCAATCAACCTTGCCCATTTTAGCCCCAGCTCCTTAACCAAAGCGCCCATTGCTGCTGCACAAGGCATGTATAACAAAATAAACAACATAAACGATACTGCCGATGCTTGGCTAAAGTGTTGCGACAACTGTGACATAGTGCCTACATCTACTTCGTTAATTTCTGCTGCGCTGGTTAAATCATCAGCTTCTTCAATGGCAATGCCTAGCGGGTCGCCATAATTAAGGTCGTTAAAGTTATCGACAATGCTTTGACCGGCTTCTTGGAAACGGCCTAAGTAAGTCCATGCTTCAGCCTCTTCTTCAGGATCAGCATATAGGCTATTTAAGGTGCCAATTACCGCTTCTTTAGCAAACAGGCCGGTTACAATTCCTACAGTTGCTGGCCAGTTATCTTGCTCAATACCCATGGGGCCAAATACCGGCGTAACAAACTGACTTGCGCGAGCTAATATGGAGTGTTCTTGACCTTCAGCATCCAACTCACCACCGGTACCAATGTGGTTAAGAACACTTAATATTGCTACCACTAAAACAATGGTTTTACCGGCGCCAACAATAAAGCCTCGCACTTTTTGCCAAGTCAGCAGCAATACCCCAAATACCGTTGGGAATTGGTAATCTGGTAGCTCTAGTACTGAGTCTTGAGCGGTGCCAGGAAGCAGTGTGAACTTGAGCAGTAAACCGGTAATAATCGCGGCGATAATGCCCACAATATAAAGAGCAAACACCATGTTCTGCCCTTGCTCCGGGAAAAACGCTGCAACAAACAAAGCATATACAGGTAAACGTGCGCCACAAGACATAAACGGGCTCATTGCTGAGGTAAGCACCCGTTCTCGGTGTTTTTCTAATACCCGAGTTGCCATGATGGCCGGTACGGTACAACCAAAGCCCATTAGCATTGGCACAAATGCTTTACCGGGTAAGCCGATAACTTGCATAGCTCGGTCAACAACAAACGCAGCACGCGCTAAGTAACCAGAGCTTTCTAACAAAGCTAAAAACAGGTACAAACAAGCAATTACCGGAATAAAGGTTGCTACGGTTTGTATGCCTACCCCTACTCCACTGGCCAATACAATGCTCGCCCATTCTGGCGCACCAATACTAGCTAACAGTTCGCTCACCCCATCAACAAAAATAGTACCCGCTGTAATATCGAAAAAATCGATAAACACCGCGCCACCGTTAATGGCAAACATGAACATTAGGTACATAACACCTAAAAAGGCCGGAATACCGACCCAACGGTTAAGCAATACTTTGTCCAGTAGCGCGGAATAATCGCGGCTTAGCTGGCCTTTTTTACTGATACAGCTTTGGGTAAGTTGGTAGATAAAGCTATAGCGGCTGTCAGCGAGCTCCAAGTCAACGTCTGTTGTTGAGAATTGGCCCAGCGCTTGACTGAATTCTAACTGTAAATCAGGCTCTAGTTGCTCCATTAACCAAGGGTCCTGCTCAATCAAGCGCAGAACTTGGCCTTTATTTAAGTCAAGCTTTTGCTGCCACTCGCAGCTAAAGGCTTCAATTTGTTGGGTGTATTGTAAGCTTAAAGTCGGAGCTTTCTGGGCTTGTTCCATTAGCTTAGGCAAGTTGCGCTTAAAATCATTCACCTGCTTTTTAGAGGTGGCCGACAAGCACACTACAGGCAAATTAAACTGCTCGCTAAATTGCTTCACCTTAATATTAAGTAGCTTAGCTTTAGCTGTGTCCATTTTATTTAGAACCAACACCACTGGTAAGCCAAGCTCTTTAAGCTGAATGCTTAAATATAGGCTTCGCTCCACTGCGCTGGCATCAATTACATTAATGACTAGGTCGAGTGGCTCAGACTGCAAAAACTCGCAAGCAATCCGCTCATCTAGTGAGCTTTTATCAAGCTGCGGATCAATGTTGTACACACCAGGCAAGTCTACGACTTCTGCTTGCCAGTCGGCTTGGCGGATCCAGCCAGACTTTTTGTCTACGGTTATCCCGCTAAAGTTGCCTACTTTTTGTTTACTGCCGGTTAAAGCGTTAAACAAGGTACTTTTACCGCTATTAGGGTTACCTACGGTGGCTATCATATGTTTGTTCATAGACTATCCACCTCAATCGCTTTTGCTTGGCCATTACTTAGCGCAAGGTTGATTCCAGGTGCTGAAACTTGGATAGGGTCCCCAAGTGGAGCGCGCCTTACAATGGTTAAGGTCGTATTGGGTAAAATACCCAACGACATAAGCTTCTTGCGCATTGCTCGCGGTAAACCATTTAAGCTCAATATTTGAGCCTTTTGACCAGTGGCTATTTCATCCAATGACATGGAACCTCCATACCTAAGTCTAAATAATAATGATTTTCATTTGATTTTATTGTGCGACACACATCACTATTCCGTGTTGATCTAAATCAAACGCTTATAGATAGCTTGGTATTTTTGTGAGAAATATTTAGCGCTATTTTTTGAAACCTCCTGAACAAATACGCTACCATCAGCACAACTTACGTATAAGGTAGATTGAAGATGTCATTCAAAGACCAACTTTCGCAACTGGTTTACTCAACAGACCAGGGCCGCATTGAGCCAGAGCAACAAGCTGAACAAGTACCTGATACAGACGGTACTATTAAACTGCGTAGAGAAACGAAAGGCAGAAAAGGTAAAGGGGTTACCTGTTTAGCTGGATTTGGTTTACCTGAAGCTGAGCTAAAAGCCTTATGTAAAGAAATGAAAAAACACTGCGGCGTAGGTGGCAGCGTTAAAGATTACGTTATCGAAATCCAAGGTGACCAGCGCGACAAGCTAGAGGTTTGGCTTAAGCAGAAAGATTACAAAACTAAACGCATAGGTGGTTAAACCATTGCCTTTGGTAGGGCTTTTAGGTATATTCTTCGCGCTTTTGGGGAGTAGCTGCCCATATCAATAAGGTATGGGGCATTTATCAACATACTTAGTGCTCATCACTATGGTAAATGCAGCCAACACTGGCCTAGCAAGACCAAATGCACATTAACGCTATTTAGAGGTGAGCAGCGTTATGTGCATTGGTTTATCTGCTCGCCTCTTATTAAGAGATCCAATGGAAGCTTTATTCACTTCAATTACTGCCGTAGCCATTGCCGAAATAGGCGATAAAACTCAACTGCTTGCTCTGCTGCTCGCCTGTAAATTTAGAAAACCAATTCCGATTATTGCTGGCATTATTATCGCTACGCTACTTAACCATGCCGTCGCAGCATGGTTTGGCGCACAAATTCAACAATGGTTTAGCCCTGAGCTGTTGCGTTGGCTAGTAGGCTTGTCTTTTATTGCCATGGCCATTTGGGTATTAGTTCCAGACAAAATAGATGAAGACGATAACAAACTACTCAAATACGGCCCGTTTTTGGCCTCGCTCATCTTATTTTTTATTGCCGAAATCGGCGACAAAACCCAGGTTGCGACCGTGATTTTAGCGGCCAAGTATGACTCGATGTTTATGGTGATTACCGGCACTACCATCGGAATGTGTTTAGCCAACGTGCCTGTAGTGCTGCTGGGTAAACTTGGCGTAGAGAAATTGCCTATGACTCTCATTCATCGTGTTACTGCTATTTTGTTTTTGGTGCTGGGCGTTACTACATTGGTGTTCTAGTAAGGCTTTTGCTGCGCTCTGGTTGTGTTAAACTCAGCCGCAAATTGTTAGCAAGGTTGTAATAATGAAAATAGTTCGTTGGATTTTAGGCCGCATTATATTGTTACTTAACGCAGTATTTTCCCCTAAGGGCGTAATAAGAAGTGCAGAACAGCAAGCGATAGTTGATCAAAAAACCCAAGGTTTACACCTTTATCAGCTGCCAGCTTGCCCGTTTTGCGTAAAAGTACGTCGCTCGATGAAACGTAATGGTATAAACATCGGTTTACGGGATATTAAGGCGCAGCCAGAGTATCTTGAAGAATTGATTGCCTACGGGGGCTCAAGAAAAGTACCTTGTTTACGCATTGAAAATGGCGACCAAGTAGAATGGCTTTACGAGTCTAACGACATCATTAACTACCTAGAAGCCAAAGTGGCTTAAAACACAAAAGCTCCGCATTGCGGAGCTTTTTACTATTAGCAACTCAAACTTAGTCTGCTTCCATAATATCACTTGGCATGGTTTCACGCAGGCGCTTCCATACTTCACTTGTGGCAATACCGTAACTACGCACTACCTGCAGCGCTTTATCGTGCTCACCACTGTCGGCTAAAGCTATCAACTCCTGATAGAAGTTGTCCACCAAGATTCTGGCTTGAGGATCATCAAAATAATACTTACCAACACTTCTATACATGCCCCTAAAGCCATTTAAGATAAGCGCGTATAATGGGTTGCCAGACGCAAAAGATAAACCGTGTAACACTTGGTAGTCAAATTCAGCGTAAGCTTCGCCAGTTTGTTCAAGTTGTTTGTATTGCTCAATAAGTTGGCGACTTTTCTCTGGGTTGTTTTTTAGGGCGCCACGAATAAAAATCACACTAATGTTGGTTCTTGCCGACAGCAGCTGTTCAAACAACTCTGGCACACCATCGGTATCTAAACGGGCCAAGGTTTCTAAAATATTAAGCCCTGCGGTTTCCCAAAAGTTGTTCACTTTGGTGGGCTTGCCGTGTTGAATCGTTAACCATCCATCCCGCGCCAATCGCTGAAGCACTTCGCGCAAAGTGGTTCGAGTAACACCTATTAACTCAGATAATTCTCTTTCGGCAGGTAAAATTGTGCCTGGAGCAAAACGGTTATTCCAGATAGATTCAATGATGTATTGTTCTGCGAATCCCGCTGGACTTTTTGCTTTAATTACCATTATTTACTCAGTCTATTTTCGTTTTTATTGCAAGGATAATAACAAACCATTAACGAAAGCTAAAGCAAGTGGTTTGAGCTCAAACCTCCAAATTTGAAAATCTCTTGACTATTTTTATCGACACTTGAATAAATTTGATATTTTCAGTTGTTCAACTACCAAAGCCGCGTGAGATCACATACAATCGCGCACGAGTTTTCGTAGGGGAAACTCGACCTGCCATTTGAACAACAATGAGATTTCAGGATGAATACTAGTCTTTCTAGTGCTTTTGCTAAGAATTTTCTTGGCAATGCACCTTTGTGGTATAAAAAAGCCATTGTTTTATTTCTAATCATTAACCCCATCGTTTTCTATATCAACCCGTTTGCGGCAGGTTGGTTACTAGTTATCGAATTTATTTTTACTCTTGCGATGGCCTTAAAATGTTACCCGCTTCAGCCGGGCGGCTTGCTTGCCATAGAAGCAGTAGCAATAGGCATGACATCCTCTGAAACCGTTAAACATGAATTAGTTGCCAACTTCGAAGTTGTGCTGCTGTTGATCTTCATGGTGGCTGGCATTTTCTTCATGAAACAACTGTTGCTGTTTGTTTTCACCAAGATGCTTATCAAAATTAAAGACAAAGCCATTTTGTCTTTAGCCTTTTGTGCAGCCGGCGCCTTTTTATCAGCATTCTTAGATGCCTTAACCGTAATAGCAGTAGTCATTAGCGTAGCGATTGGCTTCTACAGCATTTACCACAAAGTGGCATCTGGCAAAGATTTCCACCAAAAACATGACCACACTGGCGATGACTTAAGCAGTGATGACTTAGAAGGCTTTCGCGCATTCTTACGTAGCTTAATGATGCATGCAGGTGTAGGTACCGCTTTAGGTGGCGTATGTACCATGGTAGGTGAACCGCAAAACCTGATCATTGCAGACCAGTCTAGCTGGCAGTTCTTCGAGTTCTTCCTGAGAATGGCACCGGTATCTCTGCCTGTTTTAGTATGTGGTTTAATTACTTGTGTGGCCTTAGAGAAAGTTGGCAAGTTTGGTTACGGTAGCAAGTTACCAGCAAACGTTCGCCAAATTCTTACCGACTACGATAAACACGAAGATCAAAAGCGGACCAACCGTGACCGTGCAAAACTGATTGTTCAAGCAGTTATTGCTGTATGGTTAATTATTGGTCTTGCATTGCACTTAGCCGCTGTTGGCTTAATTGGTTTATCAGTGATTATTCTTGCTACTTCATTTACTGGCATTACTGAAGAGCATCAGCTAGGTAAAGCCTTTGAAGAGGCCCTGCCATTTACAGCCCTATTAGCGGTGTTCTTCTCTATTGTTGCGGTAATTATTGACTTAGAGCTATTTAAACCAGTGATTCACTGGGTATTGTCGATTGAAAACGAAGGCCAGCTAGTTGCTTTCTATATAGCAAACGGCTTGCTATCGATGGTCAGTGACAATGTGTTTGTGGGCACGGTTTACATTAACGAAGTAAAAGCAGCTTGGTTAGAAGGACAAATCACCCGAGATCAGTTCGACATGTTAGCGGTAGCAATTAACACCGGTACTAACCTACCTTCGGTTGCCACGCCAAACGGTCAAGCGGCCTTCCTATTCTTACTAACATCGTCGTTAGCGCCATTGTTACGCTTATCATACGGCCGCATGGTTTGGATGGCGTTGCCTTACACTATTGTGCTCGCCGGTATTGGTTTATTATGTGTGGAATACGCACTTATTCCTGCTACCCAATACTTCTACGATATGGGTTGGATCAGCCATCACGTTGCAGGAGCAGCATCGGCGGTTTCTGCTGGACATTAAAAATAAAAACGGCGATGCTTGCATCGCCTTTTTTTATCGGAGTTTCTGATTATGCTCAACTTTTTAAGCAGCATGCCGTACCAACGTAAACCTTGGTTTCTGCTTTTTATTGGTAGCTTGTCACTAGAATTGTGTGCCTTATTCTTCCAACACGTAATGAAGCTCGACCCTTGTGTTATGTGTATTTATGAGCGTGTAGCCATGTTTGGTTTAATGTTCGCGGGCCTCATTGGATGGATAGCCCCTCAAAACCTGATTATTCGCTTAACAGCATTTGGAATGTGGATAGTAAGCGCAGCTTGGGGCTTGCAGCTGGCTATTACTCACACCGATTATCAAATGAATCCTAACCCATTCGCGACTTGTGACTTCTTCGCCAACTTTCCAGAATGGGCGCCATTAGATAAGTGGGTACCTTGGTTATTTAACCCAACAGGCTTCTGTGACAAGATTTCGTGGATGTTCTTAGGTTGGTCTATGCCACAATGGCTAATCTTGATATTTGCTGTATTTTTAACTGCCGGTATTACGTTCTTTGGCCTACAATGGCGCAAAAAACAAGCTAGAAATTTAAAGCCATCCTAATAAGTACTGCAGGACAAACAGCAATCAGTTGACCGCTCACACAGCTCAAAAACAATCGGGGACCTATTTTTTAGGTTTCCGTTTTTCAACCTCTAAAAATACCAATCACAACTTCCATTTTCAGAAGGAAGTATTAACCAAAGCCCTAACAGCGCTTTAAACGTCAGCCGAAGAGATACACGGATGCCATTTAAATCATAATTTCACAGAGATAATTAGCGTTTATTTTTCACTAAAGCACCAATAACTTGTGGGGTTTGAGCATAAACACGTTTGCTTTGAGCAAGCAATAACTCCGCGGTGGCTACTGCATCCACTAGCGCGTTGTGCCCTGGGTAATCAGGCAAACCATAGCGTTTACGTACTGAAGCTAAACGATAATCTCCGGTTTTTTGACGATTTGCATTCGCTAGTAAAGACTTCTCGATGCTTAAGGTATCAATCCATAATACTGGGAAATGACTATCTTGATAACGCTGCTGCAAATACGCTTCTATAAACTGTTGCTCCACGCAGCGACCGTGAACCAATAAAACTTTGTTGCGCATAGCTTTAAATAGCTTATCCATTGCCGCATCTAGGCTAATGCCCTGCTCTAACATCTCTGGCACTATTTGATTAATAACAGCGGTTTCGGCTTTTACCTGGGTGCCGCTATTTACGAAATAATGCTCTGCATCCTGCATGTTGATCCGCAAGTTTTTCATTGGCACAAAACCAATGCTTAAGATTTGATCTGTGCTGGGGTCTAAACCGGTTGTTTCTATATCAAAGGCTAAAAACTCTAGGTCTTTTATTAGCTCACTTTCTTTAGGTAATTCAGACTTTAGTAGCTCAACGAGCTGCTTTGGCAACTGTGTAGAAGCTAAAGCCTTACTGCGCTGTTTAGTCAGCTTTGCTATGGGTTTAAAACGCTTAAACATAGCTAAAACTACTTCTCACTAAAACGCAACTTGGCTGCATCTTGCAGATTACCAATAATTCTAAAGGCATCTTTTAGGTGTTCACGCTCAAAGTTACCAAAACTTTTAGGTGCGATGTAGTTGTTGGGCTGTTGCCCCTCTTTTAAGGCTTTTAACTGATGACGAAAGCGTAACTGGGTAATAAAGCGGTAAGCACCCAATACATCTTTAAGGGCATCATCACTTAAAATATGTTGCTTGGCTGCTTGGTTAAAGCGTTGCTCGGTGCCAGTGTCATCGCAGTTTACTGCCAAGCCATAAATTCGGCCTAAATCGACAATAAGTAACAAAGCGTACTTTTTAATATCGAGCATTTCGCTGTGTTCGCCGCCTTTTTCTAGCACCAAATTATTGAAGATACCCAGTGGCGGGTTAACCGAAACGGAGTCTGTCACTAAGGAATTTAAAAAGGTTTTATTGTTATTTAGCAAACTGTACAAATACTGCTGCAATTGCTCAGACAAGCTACTATCACCATGAATACAACGCACTTCCATAAATACCGTGGCGTTAAGTAACATGCTGTATTCTGGATTAGAGACCCACTTACGGTAATACTCTTTCCACACATTAATTGGCTGGCACCACTTAGGCGTAGCGGCCATAAATTTGCCGCTACACAATGGGTAACCACAGCTAGCCATCGCATTACACACGTACATGGCTAAGTGGGTAAAGTAGATTTTGTCTGATTTACTCGCGCCTTCTGGCAAAATAATTGCGCTGTCTTGATCTGAGAGCATGTGCACTTCGTTACGGGCATGCGAGCCTGCCACCACCCAAGTATACGAACAAGGCGGCTTGCCAAGCTTTTGCTCAGCCATTTGAATAAGTCGGCGATTGTAAGCATCCATAATCATCGCCATTACGCGGCCGATTACTTCCACCCTTACTTTGCCTTCCACTAAAGCTTCAAAAATAGCTTGTCGCTCGGGAGTGAGCTTAGCTAGACCTTCAATGCTTTCGGTGTATTTGATCTTTTCAATAAGAAAAATCGCTTGTACCCGATGCTTTTGCACTAGGTGCGAGGTTGTAAGTAAGCCAAGTACCTGATTGTTTTCAACTACCGGTAAACTGCGAATACTGTGCTCCATCATTAACGAAGCAGCAGTAAGAATAAGGTCGTTAGGTTTGGTGGTAATGGCAGGTGTTGTCATCACCTCGCTGATAGGACAGCTTATGTCGTAGCCCTCTGCAATTACTCGCTTGGTCATATCTCGGTCGGTAATTAAGCCACTAATCACCCCATTTTGTTTGATTACAGCGGTTGATGAACGGCATTGCTCGCGCATTTCTTTAGCCACCGCTTGAATAGACATGTCACCAGTAACAACTGCCACGGTACCGCTAGCAACTTCAGAGACTTTTTTGAAAAACAAACCTTTTTCATTGTCTGACCACACCACATTAAGCGCCGACTGCAAGCGCACTCGCGCTTTAGAGGCAAAGCTATCCGCATATTCTGGATGCTCTTCTAGTAACTGAGTGAGTTGGCTATGTGGCACCATGTATAACAAGGTGTTTTCTATCGCCGTAGCACTGTATCCGTCTAATGCATCTTTAAGTGGCGCTAAAAAAGTAAAACCAAATAAATCTTCCTCACCTAACTTTGAGCGTAAAACTCCATTGGGTTTACGCTGCTCCATTGCGCCAGTGCGAATAATGTATAGAAAACACTCTTGCTTCTCGCTGCCAAAGTTGATTTTTTCGCCACGCGCTAAATAGGTAATTTGCACCGACTCCCCTATTTGACGCTGCAATTTAGGTGGCAACAAATTAAAAGGATAAATTTGCGAGAGGAACTCAATAATGTTTGGCAGTAGGGTTTGCGGCATGGTGACAACCTATAATCAGCAATAGTAGTATTATATTGCTATTTTGCAGAAATACTATGAGCTAACTTCAATATGTCGAGATATTAACCGCTTATAACTCACGGCCTAGAGCAACTATAGCTGAGATATTGCCAGCCTCACCAAGTCCTTTATCTTTTCTAGATCTTGCGAATCACTAAATGCTAGCTCTATCCATGCAGATCCTGCACTGCGCTTGGGATGAACAAGCGAGCGAGCCGGCCGTACCAAACCCAACTTAGTAATGGTGTTTTTGCCTAGCTTTAGATCAAGTTCATCAGATTGATGAAAATGAGCAAACTCACATTCTTTATAGCGAAAACCATAAAAGCCGCCTTTGTCATTTGGCCAAAACACGCTACTCACACCTTGTTGAGCTTCTAACCAATGGTGCAACTGTTGTTTTAAGCTTGATTGCTCCTCGATAAGCTCCCCTCCTTCTACCAGTAAAACCAAAAGACTTAGCGATTTGCCTGCTCGTGCTTTAACAGCCAATCTTTGCGGTGAATTCCCCCACCATAACCGGTTAATTGACCGTTAGCGCCAACTACCCGATGACAAGGAATAATGATACTAATACGATTTTGCCCATTCGCCGATGCCACAGCTCGCACGGCATTAGGAACTTGTAGATACTCCGCTTGTTGGCCGTAACTGCGCGTTTCGGCGTAAGGAATGTCCATTAAGCCTTGCCAAACTTTTTGTCTAAACTCGGTGCTTGGGGTGTCTAGCGCCACGTCAAACTGTTTGCGGCTTCCCTCAAAATACTCTGCAATTTCCTGTTGAACTTGGTCTAAGTGCGGATTATCTCCTGGCAAAATCACCGCTTTTAATCGCTTGGTAAGATCGGCAAACTCAGTTTCTAGCATGCGTCTATCGGTAAACTCCAATAAACAAAGCCCTTTATCAGTGGCACAGGCATACATTGGCCCAATGGGCGTGGTGAAACGAACAATGTTGATAACTGCTTGGTTTTGTTCACTAGGCGCTCCGCCAAATACTTTTTTATAGCTGTCGTTAAAGCCACTTAGCGATTCATAACCGCTATCAAAGGCGCTATTGCTTACACTATCCCCTTGTTGAATTTGGCTAAAAGCTGAGTTAATCCGCAACATCCGCTGGTAAGCGTGAAAGGTAATGCCATGATGTTTCTTAAACCAACGGCGCACTTGCGCGGGTTCTAAACCTCGCTCACGCAAGTCACCATCTTGAATTCGCGTGAAGTTGTCTTGCTGAAGGTCGTCCAATAACTGCTTAATACCTGAAGGTGCAGCATCCAGCGGCTGCATCGGTTTACACACCTTGCATGCGCGATAACCGTGCTGTAATGCTTGTTGCACGGTGTCGTAGAAAACCACATTGTCAATTTTAGGTTTACGGGCCCTGCAGCTAGGCCGACAAAAAATGCCGGTGGTTTTAACCGCGGTATAAAAAACGCCTTCATACTGAGCATCTCTGCGACTCATAGCTTGATACTTTTGCTGAAAACTTAGTGCTTTCATAAACTTTTCACTACATAGAACAGACTTGGAACTACATTAGCAAGTTTGCTGAGCAGCGCTACCGAAAACTGAACAAGTATTTTTAACTAAAGTATAGGGCTAGCTTCACGTGGTGAAAACTAACCCTAAACACTGGCAAGATAACTAGGCTAGATGCTGCTCAAAAAATGCAATAGTTCTGTTCCACGCCAGTTCTGCATTCTCTTCATCATAGCGGCCAGTAGAGTCATTATGGAAACCATGGTTAGCTTTTGAGTACATGTGCATTTCAAAATCAACCTTATTGGCCAATAGGTCTTGCTCATACTCTGGCCACGTTGCGTTAACCCGCTTATCAAGTTCTGCTAATTGAATTTGTAATGGTGCTTTGATGTTGGCTCTAAGCTCTTTGGCCGCCGGCGTTCCATAAAATGGCACTCCAGCGTCAAGCTCGCTACCCATTCGCGCTGCAAGCATATTTACTACATAACCTCCAAAGCAAAAACCCACTGCGCCAAGTTTACCGTTGCTTGCATCATGTTTTTTTAGAAACTGAGCAGCAGCTAAAAAGTCCTGTTCAATTTTACCGCGGTCTAATGACTTTTGCATGCTTCGCCCTTCATCATCATTCCCTGGGTATCCGCCTAAGCTGTATAAGGCGTCCGGGGCAAAGGCTATAAAACCTTGTTTAGCTAAACGCCTTGCTACGTCTTTCACATAAGGATTAAGCCCTCGGTTTTCGTGAATAACCAATACTACGGGTGCTTTGCCCTGTAAATTTGCGGGCATAACAAGATACCCTCTACCCTCACCGTAACCCTGGGGGGAAGCAAAAGTTGCGAAGCTTGCTTTAATATCAGGATCGTTAAACGACACTTGTTCAGCCAGCGCGTAATTAGGAAGTAAAGCCGACGATAACACCGCCATTGAAAACCCAACTGCCGCCAGTTTAGACAAACGAGCTAAAAACGTTCGGCGATCAATAAGTCCGTGTGCATATTCGTCATACCAATCAAATGCTTCTTGAGGAATAGAATAGCTTTGTTGAGTTGCTAGCACTTCAGTTTTAGATGAATCCATAGTTAGCTTCCTTACCTTTACCTTAATGTATGACCTTAGACCAAATAGATGTTCTTGGTATCACTTGGCTATATTTTTATTCCTTGAGCAATTAAATTGACTACGCGACAAACCACTTAGTCACATGAGGCTTGCAGGTTCAGTCTATACCAACGGCATAATACCAATTTAAGATCAGCACTATTTTTAATGCCCCTAAACAAGCTAATCACTTTGCACTAATCCACATTTAATAGCTTAAAATCCGGCCTAATCCAGTTTGATGTCTCAAATAATTAACGCGCTAATTGACCTTCTTTTTTTGAGAAGCATCATAAATATATTGTAGTACAATAATTCAATAAACAAGCTATAGGTAAGCGAATGAAAATAAAAACTCTTGTTGTTATGATGCTAGGCGCGCTAAGCACCAGCCTATCTGCGGCCACGACTACGCCAGCAGAAGTATTAGATCTATCTTGTTGGAAAGTAACTTTACCAGTGTCTTTGGACAATGGTGACCGCCCTACCGAGTTTAGCGAGAAAGAGATTGCTAAAGGCGCAATGCATGAAGATTACTTTTACGTAAACGAAGCAAAAGACGGTGTGGTTTTTCGCTCACCGATTCAAGGTATTAAAACCTCTAAAAATACCAAGTATGTTCGCTCGGAACTTCGTGAAATGATGCGCTGTGGTGATACTAGCCATAAAACAAAAGGCGTTAATGGCAACAACTGGGTATTTAGTCATAACGAGTCAGCTGAGTCATTAAAAAATGCGGCGGGTATAGATGGTAACTTAAAAGCCACCTTATCTGTCGATCACGTCACCTCTACCGGTGAAATTTGGCAACAAGGTCGAGTCATTATTGGTCAAATTCATGCCCCAGATGATGAACCCGTTAAAATCTACTACCGCAAACTTCCTAACCATGAAACCGGTTCGGTATGGATTAGTCATGAGCCAAATGGTGGAGACGACATCATTTTTCCGATGATTGGTCCAACTAAGCCAAATTACTGGAAGCAAAAAGATAAAGATATTCCAAAGGCATACAATGATGGTATCGCCTTAGGTGAAAAATTCTCCTACGAGATTGATATTAATGGCTCTGACATGACGGTAACCATAAGCCGCGAAGGTAAGGCTGATGTTGTACAAAAGGTTGATATGCAGAACTCAGGCTACGGCTTGAAAGATCAGTGGATGTATTTTAAAGCTGGTGTTTATAACCAAAACCGCTCTGGCAACCCAGAGGACTATGTTCAAGCAACCTTCTACAGCTTAGATGTAAGCCACGGCTCTGCTAAGTAGTTCCGAGCGAACCAAAACTAAAAACGCGTTGAAGCTTGTTTCAACGCGTTTTTATTTCCCCTCTGCCCCACTTTTTGTAATTAAAAACGTTTACCAACGTTAAAGTGGAATCAACCGGCATCACCCAAGAGCCAAATGGCACTAGCTCCAGCAATAGAGCACGTAAGCATCAGATTGATAAGTGAAAATAAAGAATTAAAATACAGTAACTTAGGCTAAATCAAAGCCGATAATCATAATGGTATGTTTGAGTATTAGCATCACGACTTGCTTGCAAAACAAAACCCAATTTAAGCAATAAGCGCTGGGATACTTGATTCTCAACATTAACTCCCGCGACTAAACAGCAGTATGCTGTATGTTGTTTCGCCCATTTTATAAAGCCACTTAACAACTCACTGGCAAAGCCTTGTCGCCAGTATGCCTCACCCAATAAATAGCCTATATGAACAGTGCTTTTTCTTTGCTCATGTACAAACAAAAAACCGATGGGGAGCGCTTGGTCATTAATCGAAACGGCAAAAAGCTGGCTTTCTGAACACAGCGTGTTTAACCACTGCAAAGCATCTTTTTCATTATTTATGTGCTGGAAATGCGGCGGTAAAGCCTCTACCACTGCCGGCCTTAGCAGTTCTACAATACGCAATAAAAAGCCAAAGTCTTGCTTGGATACATCCTCACAAAAAACCTTGCCTACCTGTAAACGTTCAGTGGAAAAGCTCGTTTCAGAATACATTCACTCTCTCATTCACCTATCTATAATTGATGCCAAGTAATGCTTAGCGAACAGCACATTGCACAAATGTAACGGAAACCACTAGCAAAGGCGACTACACTAGCAGGTAGACGCTATAGGGAGAGCCAAACGGAATGAAGAGTTTATCTGCCGCTCTGGTGTTACTTGCTGCTTGCTGCACCGCACAAGCCCAATACAACCCCTGGGAACAGGCCACCAGCACCTATCAAGCCCCAGCTGCTGCAATTGGTAGCTACGCCAACGGCTGCCTAGCCGGAGCAAAAGCACTTCCCTTAGCTGGCGAAGGCTATCAAGTTATTCGCGCCCAACGTCATCGCTTTTATGGCCACCCAAGCCTTATCGCATTTATTCGTGATTACGCCAAACAACTGCGCAGCCAAGGCATTAACAATATTTTGATAGCAGACATGTCGATGCCAAGAGGAGGCCAATTCAACTATGGGCATAGTAGCCACCAAATTGGCTTAGACGTGGACATTTGGTTACGACTAGAAGATGATTTACTGGTAACCAAACAACTAGCCAGCCCTTATGCGGTAAGTGTGGTAGACAAGAAAAATTTGGTGATCAATAAAAACACTTGGAAAAATGAGCATAAAACCATGCTAAAAGTCGCAGCTCAAGACCAGCGGGTTGCGCGTATTTTTATTAACCCAATTATTAAACAACAACTGTGTGATGAACGCGAAGCCACTGATGACTGGTTACAAAAAGTACGGCCTTGGTGGGGCCATAGCTCCCATATGCATGTACGTTTAGCTTGCCCAGCGGGTGATACACTATGTAAGAACCAAAAACCAATAGCAAAAGGTCATGGCTGTGACGAGTTAAGCTGGTGGAAAGAACGGCTTGCCAAAACACCTAGTTTTAGTAAACCGCATAAACCTAAACCTTTAAAAGTAAAACCGCTACCTTGCGAGCCCTTGGTTAAAACTTTGCAGGCAAGCCAACACCTTTTCCTACATTAGACAACTTTAATCCCTACTCTAGCGGGGATTTAGTTATACTTCGTGCAGTTTTTCGATACTGTAATACCAATCACACTAAATAATGACCAGAAATAGCGCAGAAACAATATTCGAGAATAAGGCGGAATTTTTCGAAAATAGTTATTCTACAATCAAAAATTCAAAGGTAGTTATCGAGTATTTTAACTAGAAAAAATGAACAGTTATTTAGTGGGATTGGTATGAAAATTTATGCGACTAGACAAGTTTATTTGCAAAAGCACTAGGCTTGATCTTGCTCAGGCAAGATTAGTCATTAGCCATCAGCAGGTACTCGTTAACCAGAAAACGATTACAGATGCGGCGATGCAGGTGCACGAGAACAATCAAATAGAATTATTAGGTGAACGCTTATTTGCCCGCCCCTCTCAGTATTTTATGATCCACAAACCAGCTGGGTGTATTTGCTCTAATAAAGACGAAGCTTATCCGTCGGTTTTTAGTGCCGTTGGGCTAAACCAAAATGAGCAGCTGCATATTGCCGGACGCTTAGACGTCAATACCACTGGTTTAGTATTAGCTACCGATGACGGCAGGTGGTCATTTTCTATAACTCGCCCTGAGCAACACTGCCCTAAGGTTTATCAAGTAACACTTGCTAAACCCATTACCAGCAAAGCCATTAAACAACTCGAAAAAGGCATCGTTCTTCAAGGAGAAGCTAAAGCCACACTACCAGCTGTTGTTAAAGCTTTAAGCTCCACCAAAGTTGAACTAAGTATTTGCGAAGGCAAGTTTCATCAAGTAAAACGAATGTTTGCTGCCACCGGCAACCGCGTTAAGGCACTGCACCGACAACAAATTGCCGACATTGTATTGGACATTGCACCGAGACAATGGCGAGCACTAAACCAACAAGAAATCGATTACTTCTCTTAAAAAGTTTTAAGCATGCAATCACCAGCAATTCTCGATGAAAAGACACTTAAGACAATAAGTGCCTTTGAATAACCACTTTTGACTTTTTACTAAGCAAGGTAAACCAACAACTAAGGCAATAGCGCTAACCGGCGCTACTAGGCTAGTTAACGAGCGCCAAGCAAAGCTATCGGCCACTAAGAACCTCGCCACTGGCATAAACAGCGGCTAAGCCTTTAACTAAGCGCAGTTTGTTTTAACGGAGCCATTGTGAATTTTAGGGTAAACACAAAGAAGTAAGTTACTGGAGTAACTCGGTGACAAGAGGTAACAATGCTTCGAGTTGGCAAGTAAAGGAGATGAACTAATAATTAGAAAGAAAACTAGGAAGTTTTCTAAGCTATTCTCTGTCTAGATAGATAGTTAGGAATTAGCTACGCATATAGATAGACACCGTAAAGCTAAATTATGCTAAACAAATACTAGTTAAATTCAGAAGGAAAAAGTTTGAGAAATCTTATTACATTAGCGGCTTATAAGATTGGGTGGCAACCCTACCAGCCACATCCCGGCACTCGAGTCGTCTGCTGCGGTTGCTCCCTTCCGGGCCTGGCCGAGTTCACAGAGTATCAATGCGGGAGGACCAATAGGGCCACCATAGATGAGCTTCCGAAGAAGCGAGGCTATTCTCGCTTAAGCCTTGTTGTTTTGCAAACGCTAAAAGCGCTTTTTAACCCTGCAAAGCGTTTGTTTGCTCAAGTTTTAATCCTTCTTAGTTTAATATCTTCGCCACTGGCCTTAGCAGAAGCTTTTGATCACGCGAAGTGGGATGGATTGCTAAAAGAATTCGTACATTGGCCAGTGGCTAATCAAGAAAGTCGCGTAGACTACGCCAACTTTGATCAACAAGAGTTACAGGCTTACTTAGACAAACTGGCGAGCATTAGCCAAAGCGAATTTGATGCTTGGTCTGAGAACGAGCAACTGGCGTTTCTGATTAATGCCTACAACGCTTACACCGTGCAGTACATTCTTAGCGCCTACCCTAACATTACTTCTATTCGCGATTTAGGTAACTTGTTTCAGTCACCCTGGAAGAAAAAACGCTTTATGCTGTTTGGCGAGAAAGTCAGCCTTGATCATATCGAACACGATCTAATTCGCCCAGGTTACAATAATCCACACATTCATGCCGCAGTAGTATGTGCTGCTATTAGCTGCCCTCCGCTGCAGAGCGTGGCATTTACTGGTGATGCCGTTGAGCAACAACTCACCCAAGCGTTTAGAGAGTTTTTACATAGCAATAAAAACTATTATGACGCAGACAAAAAGCGCTTATACCTATCGTCTATTTTTAAATGGTATAAAGGCGATTTTGAGGGTGGCCTTAATAGCTACTTAAGCCAGTATGCGGCAGATTTACGCATTAGCCCGGAGCAAGTAAAACAAGCGAAAATTTCTTATCTAGATTACGATTGGTCGTTAAACGACTATCGCTAATAACAGGGTATATTGCAGATACAAAAAAGCCCGCTATTGCGGGCTTTTTTAACAGTGCTAAGTGCTTAGAACAAGCATTTAGATAAGTCGTACAACTCTTCGTTGAATGGACGTTTCATGTTTTCAATACAATCGATGATGTCGTGATGAACCATCTTGTTGTTTTGAATACCGATACAACGTCCACCTTCGCCTTCTAGCAGTAGGTCTACGGCGTATGCACCCATGCGGCTAGCCATTACGCGGTCACGACCTGTTGGCGTGCCACCACGTTGAATGTGGCCAAGAATGGTTGCACGAGTTTCGCGACCAGTGGCCATTTCGATACCAGCAGCTAACTCATTCACGTTAGTGATATGCTCGGTAATCGCAACAATAGCGTGTTTCTTACCTTTTTTCTGACCATCTTTAAGGCTGTTTAATAGCTCTTCACGATCAAAACCCTTTTCTGGGATAATCACGTACTCTGCACCACCGGCGATGCTAGCTTGCATGGCTAAGTCGCCACAGTAGCGCCCCATAATTTCGATAACAGAAATGCGGTTGTGTGAAGAAGAGGTATCACGAATACGGTCAATCGCGTCAATCACTACGTTTAGTGCAGTATCGAAACCGATGGTGTAATCAGTACCTGCAATATCGTTGTCGATAGTGCCTGGTAAACCAATACATGGGAAACCCATTTCAGTTAGCTTTTTAGCGCCCATGTAAGAACCGTCACCGCCCACTACTACAAGCGCTTCGATGCCGTGTTTCTTCATGTTCTCTACTGCTACTTCACGGGTAGCAAGTTCTTTAAATTCTGGGAATCGAGCTGAGCCCAAGAACGTACCACCACGGTTGATAACATCAGAAACGCTGTAGCGATCCAACTTCTTAATGTTGTCTTCGTATAAGCCCATGTAACCGTCGTATACACCGTATACTTCAATATCTTTAGATAACGCACTACGCACAACTGCACGTACCGCAGCATTCATACCAGGAGCGTCGCCGCCACTTGTTAAAACACCAATTTTCTTAACCATCATTCCCTCACAAAGCTGAACTGACCAAAACTTACGTAATAATTCAACAATTCCTTCGTGCCTGCCTTTTAATGCTTTTTTGCTTTTATTGGCTTAACTTGGCTGCACGAAACAACAAATATTCTTTAAACAGCACTAGAATCGGCGACTTCACAATTCCAATCCACTGTTTTTATGAGCGCGCATTTTGCCACGCAAAGGGTAAAAGTTTTATGACCCTAATCAGATAACGCCCACATTTTGAAACAAATTTTCATCCTTGTCCAAGTATAATCACAAGGCTTGCCCCCGATTATAGAAGGAATTTGGCTTTCTGCTTATTTTGAGCAATTAAGCGGCAAACGGGCTCAAAACACAAAGTAAACACTTCACCTTTCTTTCACATTTGTGTAACATTGCGCCCTCAAACTTGTGTCGACCATAAGGTCATAAGTTTGATCATCGTATATATAGGGAATCCCATGAAGACTGATCTTCAATATGCTATCGAACGAAACGTAGCGACCAATCGCCGCGCTGTAGAGAACTACAACTTACTACGCCAGCAAGAGCAAAACCTTGCAACCGAAGCACTAGAGTTAGCATTAGACCGCGAAAGCTTAGGCAATAACTAATTTGCTTGGTGTATACATAAAAAAGGGGCTAAAGCCCCTTTTTTAGTGTTTATTTGGATTCGGCCACAGGCTCTATCGAGTGTAATCCTGGCGATAAATGAATAACTCCGCCGGCATCATTATCCAAAGATAGAATGTTGGTTTTGCTAATGCGGTGTCGATAAATTTCACGCAAATATTTAATCGCATTTTCCACATTCTTAAAGTCCAAACGAATATCGTTAATCGATACAAACTTATCAGCTTCACCAATTAACTCTCGATATTTCTTTTCATACATTGGCTTAATAGCATACCAATTGGTATCTAAGATCTTGGCTGGGTTTTCAAACTCCCATAAGAACTCTTGTAACTCTTCTGGCTTAAACTCATCTTGGGTAATAAAGCGCAGTATTGCTTGGTCGATATCATCGTTATAACGGTACTCTTCTTTCGCAAAACAACGCTTAATATAAGCCACGACTAAGGTTAAGAAGTCGTCACTTAGGCAAGGGCTTTTTGCAACTAATGTTGTTAGAGAAAGGTTTGCAGAAGCACCGATAACAAGCGCATAACGTTTAAGCGTAGTGTTAGGGAAAAGTTTGTTGATATGAACTTTAAGCTTATTTAAATCCATAAACGAGAGCTTGTAGTCTTTTGGCAAAGAAATTATCGAGATTACCGACGAACAATGCTTGAAAAAGTGCAATTCATTTAGCTCTTCTGCATTATATTGACTGTCTTGGTACCTCTTCAGTGACTGTTTATAACGCTGCGACTCGATAGGTAAAATGCTAATACCTTCAATAGCTTGAGTATCACGATTAAAGTGAGGCAAATCAATGGAACGGAAAAATAGCTCATCAATGTCTACATCATCATTTACCGATTTATTTACCACGCTCTCTGCATAGGCAACCGCAACAGGCCCCGCCATACTCATGAACAAATCATTAGCATCTAGGCGTACGGTTTCCGAGATATCAATACCTGCACGGCGGAAATAATTTTCGTCGTAATCTGTGGTTACTGCCTGAGCTGTTAAGATATTAAATATTTGTTGGGAGATATACTGGTTAGCATATTTCTCCATAGTATTTACATCTATATCTTTGCCATTATCGCTCTCTTCTTGCTCTACATAACGCATGATGTCATTAGAAATTAACATCATAGAATTCCAAGGGCGGATCCGCTTCATTACATCTTCTGGTGTATCGTTACTTTCACGCTCTACGTTATACGAGAAATCCCACTCTTCAGAAAGGTACTTACATAACAAACGACCGGCGTTGATATGTAGTGCTTCAGACACCTCGATACTGCTACCCGAGATATTAGGCAGGATACAAATGCCCGAAGTGAAGATGGGTTCAAAAACAAAAGAATCGCGTTTATCGGGTTGATTAGATGGCGACACTTGATAATCAAAGGTTTTACTTAAGTAAGAAAACTGCTGCGCCAGACCAAACTCAGAAGCCATGCCAGAACCAGTACCACCACCGGCACTAAAAATGTAGAAGTAGAGGCGCGATTGGTTAGCTTTAATGCCACAGGAGTCAACCAAGTAAGAGTGAATGTGGCGCCAATCTTCATTTCTAAAGCTAGCAGTTTCTTTATTTAAAATAATCTTAGCTAAGTACTGGCCTAAGATTGGCGCGTTACCTGCGCCTCCGGCGTGTACTTCGGATAAGTCCATCAACTGGAGCTTCTTATATTCATCTAGAAACTTTTGGCGACCGGCTTGTGAGGAGTACTTAATACGTCCTGCAATATCTTTGTCTAAATCACCCACCAATACCACGGGTTCAATCAAAAATACTGGGTTATCACCATTTCCACTATCTAGTGGCAAATGATTTTTAATCCAACGCATGGGTTTAAATTCACGTTCCTGAGCGAGTTGGTCTTGATACTCTAACTCGTTAAGGTAGTGATTACGGGAGTTGTATACCAAAGTGGCTACATCAAGTGCAATATTTGACCCGCAACGGCCAAGACCTATTAAGCAAACAGATGGGAAGCTTTGTTCTAATAAGTCTTTTTCTTCTGATAGATTAGGAAAGATATTCTGTCTAACTTTATCGAGGTTACCTAGGATTTTCTCTAGGCTACTTTCGGTGTAATACAAATGTTCTATAGGAAGAGAATCCTTCATAGTTCATCCTTGTTGTTAGTCTAGTAATTATATTATTTTTATCTCTTCATCCTTGTTCATTCGCGCCTTAAAAGCAAGTTATTCAGCCCGCTATCACTAGTTAATGTGATAGCAGCAAGTCGCGTAAAATTCTTTGCAGGGTAAACACTAATGAGCTAGTAAGAATCGAGCAATAAAAAAGGCGCCCTGAGGCTAATGCCGATCAGTTAAGACAGAACCATTGACGATCTTTCTAGGTATAGCAAAATCCGATGTTATTAATGGCATCGGATTTTTTCGTTTATGGACGTCTCACAAGCACTCAACATCATCAATGACTGGAAGCCCAATCAAATTGAAACACTGGCTGATTTGTTACCCCTTGAGCTCATTAATGATGCCTATGCTTTGTCCGATACGGTTACGCTGAGAAAACGCAAGCTGTCGCTTGAGTCACTGGTCTGGTTGCTTGTTGGAATGGCGCTTTATAATGACAAATCGATAGCCAATATCGTGAATCAGCTCGATATTGTTGACCGTGAAGGTAAGCCTTTCGTTGCGCCAAGTGCACTCACGCAACGGCGTAAACAGCTAGGCGAACAAGCGATACACGATGTCTTTCAACTCATGTCAAAGCGCTGGTGCCAACAAGCCAACTTCGCTCACTGGAATGGTTTAACGCTACTCGGTGTTGATGGTGTCACTTGGCGTACTGATGATTCTAAAGAGAACAGCGATGCATTTTCTCGACCTAAAGGCACACAATACCCACAAGTGCGCATGGTGTGTCAGATGGAGTTAAGCACACATCTCATCACCGCCAGTGCTTTCGACGACTACAACGTCAACGAAATGGTGTTAGCCGAAAAGCTGATTAAAGATACGCCAGACCATAGCCTAACGATGTTCGACCGTGGCTTTTATTCGATGGGGTTACTACATGCTTGGCAGAGTGCAGGTACAGAGCGCCACTGGCTTCTGCCATTAAAGAAAAACACTCAATATACCGTGCAGAGAAGCTTTGGGCGTAACGATAAACTTGTCACCCTTACTAGTAATCCTAGAGCGCGTAAGTTATGGCCAGAACTATCCGAAACGATGACAGCTCGTCTCGTGACCCGCAAAATCAATGGCAAGACATTTGAGGTACTCACTTCTATGATTGACCCGATGCGCTTTCCCGCAGCAGATATTGGTTCATTGTATGGACACCGTTGGGAAATCGAACTGGGATACCGAGAGCAAAAACAGTTTATGTTGGGAAGGCGTTTGACACTCAGAAGCCGTAAACCGGAGCTGGTGCGCCAAGAGTTATGGGGCATTTTGCTGAGCTATAATTTGATACGGTATCAAATGGTTGAAATGTGCTTTGTGTTGAAAGGGAGCTACTTGCCTTACCAGCTGAGTTTCAATGGCGCGTTAGCGCATGTCATGAGGTTATTGGTAGGACTGCCTTATTCCAGCCCAGGGGCAATTCCTCGGCAGCTCAAGCATTTTTATGGGATGGCAGAAAGCCTCATTCTTCCGCCAAGGCGAGAACGAACCTTTCCAAGGTGCGTTAAGCCCAGACCGCAGCGATACGCTAGAAACAAAAATGCCGTTCACCTTAAGTGAACGGCATTGGCGCCCTGAGGCGCCTTATTGCATTGAGTCTAAAATTACCAACCGGTAACTTCACGCAATGCTTTACCAATATCGGCAAGACTACGTACTGTTTTGACTCCGGCATCTTCTAAAGCAGCAAACTTGTCTGCAGCAGTACCTTTACCACCAGCGATAATGGCACCAGCGTGCCCCATGCGCTTACCCGGAGGAGCAGTAACACCTGCAATATAAGAAACAACTGGTTTGGTTACATTTGCTTTAATGTAAGCTGCTGCTTCTTCTTCCGCACTACCACCAATCTCACCAATCATTACGATTGCTTCAGTTTTTGGATCATTTTGGAACATTTCCAAAATGTCGATGAAGTTAGAGCCAGGAATTGGGTCACCGCCAATACCAACACAGCTAGACTGACCAAAACCTTCGTCGGTAGTTTGCTTAACGGCTTCGTAAGTAAGTGTGCCTGAACGAGATACAATACCAACTTTACCAGCTTTATGAATGTGACCTGGCATAATACCAATCTTACATTCATCTGGGGTAATCACACCCGGACAGTTAGGGCCAATCATACGTGCGCCAGCTTCATCTAACTTAACTTTAACTTCTAACATATCCAAAGTTGGAATGCCTTCGGTAATAGTGATGATAATTTTAATGCCAGCTGAGATTGCTTCTAAAATAGCGTCTTTACAGAAAGGAGCTGGTACGTAAATTACCGTAGCATCTGCGCCAGTTGCCTCGACGGCTTCTCTTACTGTGTTAAATACAGGTAGACCTAAGTGAGTTTGACCACCTTTACCTGGTGATACACCACCTACCATTTGCGTGCCGTATTCAATAGCTTGCTCTGAGTGGAATGTACCTTGGCCGCCAGTGAAACCTTGACAGATCACTTTAGTGTTTTTGTCGATTAAGATGCTCATTATTTGGCCTCCGCTGCTTTAACTACTTGCTCTGCAGCGTCTGTTAAGCTGGTAGCTGCAATAATGTTAAGGCCTGACTCAGCCAAACGTTGAGTACCTAGTTCAGCGTTGTTACCTTCTAGGCGAACAACAACTGGTACACTTACACCAACCTCTTCTACTGCGCCAATAATCCCATCGGCAATTAAGTCACAACGTACAATACCGCCAAAAATATTTACCAAAACGGCTTTTACTTTGTCGTCTGACAAAATGATTTTAAATGCTTCGGTAACACGTTCTTTAGTTGCGCCGCCGCCTACATCTAAAAAGTTAGCAGGAGAGCCACCATGCAATTGCACGATATCCATGGTCCCCATTGCTAAGCCAGCGCCGTTCACCATACAACCAATGCTACCATCTAGCGCTACGTAGTTAAGCTCCCATTGGGCAGCGTGAGCTTCGCGCTCGTCTTCTTGCGAAGGATCATGCATTTCTCGTAATCTAGGTTGGCGGTATAGAGCATTAGAATCAATGTTAATTTTGCCGTCTAGACAAACTAGGTCACCACTACCGGTAACAACTAACGGGTTAATTTCTAAAAGCGCCAAATCAAGATCGGTAAACATTTCTGCAAGACCAACAAAGATTTTAGTGAATTGACGAATTTGAGCACCTTCTAAGCCCAGTTTAAATGCTAGTTCACGCGCTTGGTATGGCTGAGGCCCTACTAGCGGGTCAATAGCCATTTGGTGGATCAGCTCCGGCGTTTCTTCGGCAACTTTTTCAATCTCCATGCCGCCTTCAGTTGATGCCATAAATACAACGCGACGACTTGCACGATCAACAACCGCACCAAGGTAAAGTTCGTTAGCGATATCAGAGGCTTCTTCTACTAAAATTTTTGATACTGGTTGACCATTAGCATCAGTTTGATACGTGACTAAGTTTTTGCCTAACCATTGTTGAGCAAATGCCTTAATTTCTTCTTTATCAGACGTTACTTTTACGCCGCCGGCTTTACCGCGTCCACCCGCGTGAACCTGAGTTTTTACTACCCATGTAGAGCCAGGGATTTTGACAGCTGCTTCGGCCGCTTCATGTGGGGTATCACAGGCGTAACCTTCTGGCACTGGCAAACCATAGTCGGCAAATAATTGCTTGGCCTGATATTCATGCAAATTCATGATGTTCTATCCATAGTGTTAGGGGATACATTAGAGGTGCTGAACACCTTTCCGAATAAGGGCCTGAAAGCCAGGCCCAATACAAATTTTTATTATACGTCGAGCAATAAGCGTGTTGGGTCTTCGAGTAACTCTTTAATGGTTACTAAGAAACCAACAGACTCTTTTCCATCTACCAAACGGTGGTCGTAAGACAACGCTAAGTACATCATCGGTAGAATTTCTACCTGACCGTTCACTGCCATAGGCCGATCTTGAATTTTGTGCATGCCCAAAATAGCACTTTGTGGAGGGTTAATAATTGGCGTAGACATTAATGAGCCAAATACTCCACCGTTAGTAATTGTAAAGTTACCACCGGTTAATTCATCAACGGTTAACTTACCATCACGACCTTTAATAGCCAGTTCACGAATCCCTTTTTCTATATCTGCAACGCTTAGCAAATCACAGTCACGCAGCACAGGCGTTACTAAGCCGCGCGGTGTTGATACAGCGATGCTTACGTCAAAGTAATTGTGGTAAACAATTTCATCACCGTCGATAGACGCGTTAACTTCCGGGAAGCGTTTTAACGCTTCAACAACTGCTTTTACGTAAAAAGACATAAAGCCTAAACGAATATCATGACGCTTTTCAAATACGTCTTGATATTGCTTACGCAAAGTCATAATTGGCTTCATGTTAACTTCATTAAAGGTTGTTAACATTGCAGTGGTATTTTTAGCTTCCAACAAACGCTCAGCAACACGTTTGCGTAAACGTGTCATAGCTACACGTTTTTCGCTACGCGAAGATAGCGGCGCTTGTGGTGCAGTCGCTTCGACTTTGGCTTCTTTGGCGGCCGCCGCAGGTTTAGCAATATGTGCTTCTACATCTTCTTTAGTTATACGACCATTTGGGCCAGAGCCTTTAATTGCAGACGCGTCAATACCCTTCTCTGCCACTAAACGACGTACAGAAGGCGATAACTCTTCACCGCTATCAGCTTTATCGTTGCCGGCGTCAGCAGCTTTAGTACTTACTTCTTCGCCAGCAACTGCGCCTGCTTTCATCTTACCGATAACTTGCTGAGCAAGTACCGTTTCACCTTCTGCTTCAACAATCTCTTCAAGTACACCAGCTTCCAATGCGGGTACTTCAAGTACAACTTTATCTGTTTCGATATCAACGATTACTTCATCACGCTCTACTGCGTCACCAGGCTGCTTGTGCCAAGTGGCAATTGTTGCATCAGCTACTGATTCAGGTAGGTCTGGCACTTTAATTTCAATGCTCATTAAGGCTTCCTTTATTCTTTATTATTCAACTGTCAACGCATCAGTAACTAGAGCGCGTTGTTGTTTTAAGTGAAGAGACATATACCCAACCGCAGGAGACGCAGATGCAGGTCGACCAGCATAACGTAATTCAGCTCCGGCAGGGATTACAGATTTAAAGTGATGCTGGCTACTATACCAGGCACCTTGGTTAAGCGGTTCTTCCTGACACCAAACAAATCTTTCTACATGTTGATATTGTTCAAAAATTTGTTTCACGTCTTGGTCGGGGAACGGATACAACTGCTCAATACGTACCAAAGCAACATCAGTTTGTTGATTTTTGCGGCGTTGCTCAAGCAAGTCGTAATATACTTTACCTGAACACATTACTACTTGGCGAACCTGAGCTGGGTCGATATCGTCCAATTCACCAATAGCATTTTGGAACTGGCCTTCTGCTAACTCTTCTAAGCTAGACACCGCTAGAGGATGACGAAGTAAAGACTTAGGCGACATTACAACTAACGGACGACGCATAGGACGAACCTGTTGGCGACGCAACATATGGTAAACCTGCGCGGGCGTAGACGGTACACACACCTGCATGTTGTGTTCTGCACACAATTGCAAATAACGCTCTAAACGCGCCGATGAGTGCTCTGGGCCTTGGCCTTCGTAACCATGCGGCAGCAACATCACAAGACCGCACATACGGCCCCATTTCTGCTCACCAGATGATAAGAATTGATCGATAACCACTTGCGCACCATTCGCAAAGTCACCAAACTGCGCTTCCCATATAACCAAAGTAGAAGGCTCTGCAGTTGTATAACCATATTCAAACGCTAGCACCGCTTCTTCAGATAATACTGAATCAAATAACGCTAAATGCCCTTGCCCTTCAGAGAGGTTTTTTAATGGTACATAGGTTGAAGCATCGATTTGGTTATGCAATACCGCATGGCGATGAAAAAATGTTCCACGGCCAGAGTCTTGCCCGGTAATTCGAATATTATGTTTTTCATCAAGTAAACTTGCATAAGCTAAGTTTTCAGCGAAACCCCAATCCAGTGGTTTTTCGCCCAAAGCCATTAAGCGACGATCATCGTTAATTTTCTTAACGCGGGGATGCAGCTTATGGTCTTCTGGCAGCTTAGTCAGCCTTTCGCCAAGATCTTGAATTACTTTAACAGGTAATGAAGAATCGTACTCCATATCCCATTCGTGACCGAGGTATGGTCGCCAATCAACACTGTGTTCAGTCATTGGGCGCCATTCTTCAACAACACAGTCACCATTGTCTAATTGGTCACGGTAGCCATTAACTAAGGCGGTTGCCTCAGAACTATCTAATTGACCACGTTCTACTAACACATCTGCGTAAAATTTTCGTGGTGTTGGGTGCTTCTTGATTTTTTGATACATCAAAGGTTGAGTTGCGTTTGGCTCATCAGCCTCGTTGTGACCATGGCGGCGGTAACACACCAAATCAATCACCACGTCACGCTTAAAAGTATTGCGGTAGTCCAGTGCCATACGGCTAACAAAAGCAACCGCTTCTGGATCGTCTCCATTTACGTGGAATATTGGCGCCTGCACCATTTTTGCAATATCGGTACAGTATTGCGTTGAACGAGTATCGCGAGGATTAGAGGTAGTGAAACCAACTTGGTTATTCACCACAATACGCACTGTGCCACCGACTTTAAAGCCACGAGCTTGTGACATATTAAAGGTTTCTTGCACCACACCTTGACCAGCAATAGCTGAATCACCATGGATGGTAATCGGTAAGCAGTTTTCACCTGCTCGGCGATCTTGACGAGCACGGACGGAGCCCATCACTACCGGGTTTACAATTTCCAAGTGTGAAGGGTTGAAAGCCAAGGACATATGCACATTGCCACCTGGAGTAGCAAAATCTGAACTAAAGCCTTGGTGGTACTTAACGTCACCGGTACCCCACGTATCGTCGTGTTTACCAGCAAACTCATCAAATAATTCAGAAGGATTTTTACCCAACACGTTTACTAGCACGTTCAAGCGACCGCGGTGCGCCATGCCTATTACAACTTCTTTGGTACCTTGAATACCAGCAGAGCGAATAATCTCTTTAAGCATCACTAGCAGGCTATCACCACCTTCCAGCGAGAATCGTTTTGCGCCTGGGAATTTAGCACCTAGGTATTTTTCTAAACCCTCTGCTGCTGTTAGGCTTTTAAGAAAGCGAATTCGGTCTTCTTGTGTAAAGTCGCCCTGCCCTTCTACTGACTCTAAACGGCTTTGAATCCAGCGTTTTTCATCAGTATCGGTAATATGCATATACTCTGCACCGATAGAACCACAGTAAGTTTTTAGCAAAGACTTATGTATATCTTTAAGAGCCATGGTTTCTTTACCAATGGCGTAGGATCCTACGTTAAACGTTTCTTCAAAGTCTGCGCTATCTAGAGCATGAAACTCTGGAGACAGGTCGGCTACGCGTTCTTGTTGCCATAAACCTAAAGGATCCAGTTGCGCATGCTGATGCCCACGGAAGCGATACGCATTAATTAACTGCAGAACTTTAACCTGTTTGGCTCCGTGTTGAGGATCTTCAACTGGAGAGCTAAACCGAGAAGTATCTTTCGCTAAGCGGCGAAAGTAATCACGAATTGGAGTGTGAGGGGTGTCTTCAGATATGCCGTCTACAGCAGGAAGTTCCGCGAACACTTCCTGCCATTGTTCTGATACAGAAGAAGGATCTTCTAAATATGCCTCATAGAGGTCTTCCACATAAGTCGAATTAGCACCAGCTAAATGCGAAGACTCTAGCCAGGCCTTCATTACGCCATTTTGCATTTAAACGCTATCCCTTTATTTTCTACGTCACTGTATGACTTTTTAGGGTTTTATAAAAAAATAGCCATCCTACCGAAGTAAAATGGCTATTTAGAACCAGCTAATTATAAAAATTAACTTTTTGCTAAACAGCCCGTTTTATCAGCATCGACTTAATGTGGCCGATAGCTTTTGTCGGGTTCAATCCTTTAGGACAAACACTTACACAATTCATAATGCCATGACAGCGGAATACGCTAAAGGCATCGTCTAGTTCTGCAAGACGTTCATCAGTAGCCGTATCTCGGCTATCTGCCAACCAACGATATGCTGCCAATAGACCAGCAGGGCCAACAAATTTTTCTGGATTCCACCAGAAAGAAGGACAAGACGTTGAACAACATGCACATAAGATACACTCGTACATGCCGTCTAACTTTTCGCGTTCTTCTGGGCTCTGCAAGTTTTCACGAGCAGGCGGAATTTGTTCATCATTGATTAAGAATGGCTTAATTCGCGCATAGTTATCGTAAAACTGCCCCATATCAACCACTAGGTCACGTACAACAGGCAAACCAGGTAGTGGGCGAATCACAATGTCACCTTTACCTAACAAGTCTGACAGAGGCGTAATACAGGCTAAGCCGTTTTTACCATTCATGTTAATGCCGTCTGAACCACAAACACCTTCACGACATGAGCGCCTAAAAGCTATGCTAGGGTCTTGTTCTTTAAGCAAAATCAATGCGTCTAGTACCATCATATCAGAGCCCTCAGGGACCTCAAGCTGATATGACTTCATATTTGGCTTAGTATCAGTATCCGGGTTATAGCGGTACAAAGAAAAATTAACGTTCATTACCGCCTCCTTAATATGTGCGAACTTTAGGTTCGAAAGCTTCACGTAGGTTTGGTGACATATTCACCTCACGACGCCCCATTGTCTCGCTAGCTGGATCAAACAGTGAATGGCACAGCCATTGTGCATCATCACGATCTGGGTAATCGAAGCGACTATGCGCGCCGCGACTTTCAGTGCGGAAGTTTGCAGCATGGGCTGTGGCAATTGCAGTTGCCATTAAGTTGTCTAATTCTAAGCACTCTACACGCTGAGTATTAAAGTCTTTTGACTTATCATCCAAACGAGCATTAGCTAAACGCTTGCGAATTACCTGCAGCTCTTCTAGGCCTTTAGCCATAGACTCGCCCTCGCGGAACACCGAGAAGTTAAGCTGCATACATTGCTGGAGGTCTTTACGAATTTGAACTGGATCTTCACCGTCTGAAGTCGAGTTTTCCCAACGATTATAACGCGCCATGGCAGCATCTAATTCTGCTTCTGTAGCATCTGCCATATTGATATCTTCGTTTAGGTATTCACCTAAGAATTTACCGGCAGCTCGACCAAACACAACTAAATCAAGTAGTGAGTTACCGCCTAAGCGGTTGGCGCCGTGTACCGATACACAAGCAATCTCACCCACAGCAAATAAGCCGTTAATGATTTCGTCTTCGCCTTTCTCATTTTGGGTAATAGCTTGGCCGTTTACATTACAAGGCACACCACCCATTTGGTAGTGACACGTTGGAATAACGGGGATTGGTTCTTTAACAGGATCAACGTGCGCAAATGTCCGAGACAGTTCACAAATACCCGGTAAACGGCTCTCTAGAACTTCTTCGCCTAAATGGTCCATTTTAAGTTTGATGTGTGGGCCCCAAGGTCCATCACATCCACGGCCTTCGCGAATTTCAGTCATCATTGAGCGCGCAACAACATCACGGCCTGCCAAGTCTTTAGCATTTGGAGCATAGCGCTCCATAAAGCGCTCGCCGTCCTTATTTAATAAGTAACCACCTTCGCCACGACAGCCTTCGGTCACTAGTACGCCGGCACCAGCAATACCGGTTGGGTGGAACTGCCACATTTCCATATCTTGGATTGGTACGCCAGCACGCAACGCCATGCCCACGCCATCACCGGTATTAATGTGTGCGTTGGTGGTTGAAGCAAAAATACGCCCTGCTCCACCAGTAGCTAATACGGTTGCTTTAGCTTTAAAGTAAACCACTTCGCCACTGTCGATGTCCATTGCAGTACACCCTACAACATCACCATCAGCATTTTTTACTAAATCTAAGGCATACCACTCAGAGAATATAGTGGTCTTCTTTTTAACGTTTTGCTGATACAGCGTATGTAGCAATGCATGGCCGGTACGGTCTGCAGCAGCGGCGGTACGAGCAGCTTGCTCACCACCAAACTCTTTAGACTGTCCACCAAAAGGGCGTTGATAGATTGAGCCGTTATCAAAACGAGAAAATGGTAGACCCATTTTTTCAAGTTCGATAATAACTTCAGGACCTACATTACACATGTATTCAATGGCATCTTGGTCACCAATGTAGTCTGACCCTTTAACGGTATCGTACATGTGCCACTGCCAATTATCTTTGTGTGAATTACCTAACGCAACCGTAATACCACCCTGAGCAGATACAGTGTGAGAACGGGTCGGAAATACTTTTGAAATTAGAGCGCAAGATTTGCCCTCTTCAGAAATCTGTAAAGCAGCACGCATTCCCGCGCCGCCAGCACCGATAACAACGGCGTCAAACTCTCGAATAGAAATTGCCACTCGACTTACCCCCAAATAACAAACAGCCCGGTCGCTACGTAGATTAGCGCCAGAACTGTTAAAGAAAACTGTAAACCAACACGCAATGCCGTGCACTTCACATAGTCAGTTAACACTTGCCATAAACCAATCCAGGCATGGATCAGCATCGATAAAAGTGCAAGTAAGGTGAATACTTTGGTTGGAAGCCAAGCAAAAAATCCACTCCAAGACTGATATGTCACATCGTTAAATGCGAAGAAGCCAAGTAAGTAGATTGTATACAGGGTTAAAATAATGGCGGTTGCGCGAATGAGCAAAAAGTCATGTACGCCGCTACGGCCAAAAGTTGCAGCATTAGTTACCATACGATTACTCCCATTAGTACCGCCAGTACAGCAGTGATAATGAACGAGATTCTAGCGCTAGATGATGCACTATC